>JAEUUR010000457.1 GCA_016787465.1 Saprospiraceae bacterium
TACATGCCAAGGAACTGACCGTTCGCCCATACGCCGAACACATTGCCCGGGGCGTTATTTACGCCAAAGTTAAATGTGACAACATAGGAACTGTCACTGGTGCAATCGCCGGTATCAACATGCAGGTCGAAAATTTCACAGTTGCCGCCATTACCCAAACAATCTGGCACCGGAAACTCGATCACTTTACAACAAAGTTCAAGTCCGTTCGGGTTCACGAAGCAGACTTTAATGCCATCGTGTGTGCCGCCGTTCCAATGGAAATTTTGAATGGTCAACGGCAACTGATTCACGTTGTAGGTGCCGTAGAAAACCCCATTTCCCCACAAACCGAAGGTATTGCCCGGCGGGTTAATTACCTCAAAATCTACTTTTACAACGTACGTGCTGTCGCCGGTACAATCGCCGGTAATGACACTTAAATCGACGATGGCACAGTCGCCCGAACCATTCAGGCAATCAGGCACTGCAAATTCAATGACTTCGCAGCACAAGGAAGGAGAAGTGTTGGAGCCAACACATACTTTCAATACATCGTTGTTGCCGCCATTCCAGGGGAAATTCTGAATGGTAACGGGTAATTGATTCAGGTTGTAAGAACCCAGGAACTGGCCGTTGGCCCAAGCGCTAAATGTATTGGACGTTGGATTGTGCACGCCAAAATTGAAACCAAGGACATACGTGCTGTCGCCGGTACAGTCGCCGGTATCAACATGTAGATCGAAGATTTCACAATTTCCGCCCCCATTCAAACAATCCGGGATCGGGAACTCAAGGGTTTCGCAGCAAGGGTTGTTGGTTGAGTTAAACACCAGGCAAACCTTTAAAAAGTCATTTGGCCCCTGACCGTCCCAAGGGAAATTCGGGATATGCAAGGGAAGTTGGTTGAGGTTGAATACACCGATCTGCTGGCCGTTGCCAAACAGCGTAAATTGTGTGGCATTGGAATTCAGCACCTGGAAATTCAAGGTCAAATGATAGGTGCTGTCTGCATTACAATCGCCGGTTTCCACGTGTAAATCAACAATGCTGCAGGGGTCGTCGCAATTGGGAGCGTTCAATTCGGTGGAAATGCAACAATCCGGATGATCGTTGATGCAAATCTTAAACACATCTACCTGATTGCCGGTTGGAACGTTAATTTCCAACGGCAATTGGTTGATCGGGAACGTGCCGAACAATTGCCCGTTTACATACAGGTCAAAGAAATCGTTGCCTGGGTTGGTTACATGGAAATTGATTTTGACCGGGTAGGTGTTGGTTACCGGGTCGCAATCGCCGATTACGGCTGCTTGCAAATCAAAAATATGGCACGGAAGCAAACAGGCAGGTACAGGGAATTCTTTGGATTTGCAACAATTGCCAATGATCGTACCAGGGGTATTAACATCGGTTCCAATACAAACCGTCACCACGTCGTTTGCACCGCCGTTCCAAGGGAAATTCTGAATGAACAGTGGCGCTTCTGTCAGATCGAAGGTATCAAGCACCGCCCCGTTTGCGTACACTATGAATGTGCCGTTGCCGGGGTTATTGGCGTTAAAATTCAGGAACAGTTTGTAGGTGCTGTCGGAAGTACAGGCGCCGGTTTCAACAAACAGGTGGGTAATTTCGCAAAGCGAATCAAATGGCAGGCAGTCGGGCGCCAGGAATTGGATTTCCTTGCAACAAGGCGCTGCATTGCCTGTGCATACTTTTATCGTATTGAATATCAATCCGTTCCATTCAAAATTGGGCAAATGTAATGGCAGTTGATTTAAGCCAAAATGACCTATTTCCTGCCCATTTCCCCAAAGTGAAAACGAATCGACGGCCGTGCTGTCGAGCACATGAAAGTTCACCCAAAGGCCGAACGTAGAATCGGAGGTGCAACTGTCGGTTTCTACAGTGAGGCCTTGAATGGAACAAGGAGCCAGGCATGGTGGCACATCGAATACTTTTTCCCGACAACAAACAGCGCCTAGGACATCGGTGATACATACACGCACTACGTCGGTTGCACCGCCATTGGTGGTAACCACGACCGGCAGCGGTAATTGGTTTAGCCCAAAAGTGCCGGCTGGCTGGTCGTTAATAAATAAGTCGAATGAGTCTGTCGTTGGAGAAGGGTTGATTAGTCCGAAATCGATTTTTGCTTTGTAAGTGCTGTCGGTCAGGCATTCTGAAGGATCAACCTGAAAATCGACGATGCCGCAGCCAAGGAAACAATTGGGTGATTGAAATTCCACCACTTTGCAACAATCCGGATTACCGATTGCGCATACTTTAATTCCGGTGAAAGCATTGCCGGACCACGGAACATTTTGGACAGTTACCGGCAGGTCTGCTATGGCATAAGTGCCCAGGTGTACACCGCCTGCAGCAAATACCTCGAACGAATCGACAGGTGTGCCTACCAGGGTAAAATCAAGTTTTAACCAAAAAGTGAGCGCATTGAGGTCGCAATCGCCCACGTCAACCACCAGGTCGTGGATAGCGCAACCGGGGTTGCAAACGGGCGCCTGAATTTCTATCGCGTCGGAACAATCTAAAAATACGGCATCGCGTACCACAAATTCGAGTACCGCAGGGCCGTTGGGCGCTGATTGAAAGGGGCCTAGTACAACGGCGGACTGACCATATACGAACATGCCGTAATTGGTTCCGTTGCCTTGTACTGTAAATTGGTTGGAGGTGCCGCTGTGTTGGAAATCGAGCACTACGAAAAACTCGCATGTGTTCTGGTTAAACTGAACGACACTGGCCGTCAGATCGAAGATTTGGCAATTCTGCTGCGCCGCCAGCGGGCTTGCGAACAACAGAAGCATCGGCAAAAAGGATGCTAAACGCATGGGACAATAAGAATTTGGTGAAAAAAACGGATGAAACCTAAGCATGGAGCCAGGTTGGGGATTATGCTGGATTCTGGATGCTGGATATGAGTGGACAGAATCCAGATGTTGGATTATAGTTGTTGAATTTCAAAGAACTTGGAAAGTCTGGGGCAAGATACACCTTGAACGGAATACGCTTCTTTAGACTTGCGTATTTTACACAGGTAAAATGTCGGATAGTAGTCAGAATTTCAGAAAATTAATAAAACAGGCTTTGTTCGGGCAGCGTGTTACCAGAACAAAGCCTGTTAGAGGCGCGGACCTGTGGAAGTGAACTGCCTATGCAGCTTGTTGAAATAAATTCAACTGTCCATTGGTGGCTGCCAATTCAAGCAGGCGGGCGTATTTCAACTTGTTTTTACTGTTGCTGCGCAAAGCAATGAGCTTGGCCAATTCGAGGGTAAGAAAAAAATCGTCGATCGGTTCGCCAGGCCGCGGGCGCTTGGCAAAGTCGCGATAAACTTGCGGCTTGCGAATTCCATCTGCAAATTCGTACAAATCGCGCACCCAACGGCGAACTTGCGGACTGTATTGGCGGACAGGTAATTTTAATGCCGCATAAAGCCCGGAAGCAGTAACCACCTTGGTGCCTTTTTTGCTTTCAAAGATTTCGAGATCCATAGGCTGGGTATAATTTGCATGGTATATAGTGAACGCAGAGTGGTTTTGAATGTAACCTGTCATACTGAGCGCTGTTAATCAACGCTTTAGCCGAAGGCTGTTTTCATAACCAAACAGCGCGAAGTATAATAAAACAAATTCGATACAAATATAAAACAAGTTGTTTTGTATTTCCAAATTATTTTAAAAAAATATTTATAATTGTTTGAAAAAAGGTAGGCCGCATCAAACTTGAGTCATCGGTTATTGGATTTTACAAGGAGTTACAAGAGTTACAGGAGTGACATGAGTAGCTAAAAAACTCCTGCACCTCCTGCAACTCTTGTAACTCCTTGTAAAAAAACAATTTATAAAACAATTGTAAAGACCGTAGCCCGTGGGGACTCAATAATCGTAGCTTATTTCGGATTGTTTTTTAGAAACTGCGCCGCGCCATCCAGCTCTTCGTAAAAGTCGGCGCCGTATTTTCGGATCAGCGCTTCTTTGAGGAACTGGTAAACGGGTACTTTTTCCTTGTTACCGAGTTCACAGGCTGCTGAGCAGATATGCCAGCGATCATAATTGAGGCCTTCGGAGCCTAGGCTTTCAAATTTTTCGATCCGGATAGGATAAAGATGGCAGGAGATGGGTTTTTTGAAGTGGGTAGCGCCGGCTGCCCAGGCTTGTTCGATACCGCAATGTGCGATTCCCAAACTGTCGTAGGCCATAAAAGCGCAGGGGCCGCCGTCGATCAGCGGAGTGCCGTAACCGTTCATTTCCTCAAACCATACATATTTTCCCTGCGCTTCAATGGCTGCAATGCCTGCCGGACTTAAAAAGGGTTTGACCGTCTCATAAATCGCATCGAGGGTGGCCAATTCTTCGTTTTCCAGCGGGGCGCCCATATCGCCTTCCCAGCAGCAGGCGCCCTTACAAGCTGATAGATTACAAATGAAATTTTCTTCTACGACGTCGTCGCTTACCAGTTTGTCCTGAATAATGAGCATGAATAACGATAATTTACCGTTGCTTAAGGAAACAATGGATTACATAATTCGGGCGCCTTCCGGAATGACCCCGCCTTTTTTCACCACCACAATTCCGTCGCGGATCACATAGCCGTCGCCATCAAAGTCGGGCAGGTGGTTTCCGCCTTTGATCACTACATTGTTTCCGATCCGGCAATCCTTGTCCAGAATGGCGTGTTCGATGTGGCAATAGTGGCCTACTCCAAAGGGTATTTCATCGGGGTTGGTAGCAATCTCCTGCAGGGTTTGATAGGAATCGTTACCCATCACGATGGCGTCTTTGATCACGGTGTTTTCGCCGATTCTGGAACGGATGCCTACAATGGATCCTTCGATTACCCGGGCATGGATGATGGAGCCTTCTGCGATGAGCGCCCGGTTGAGTTGGGTGCCTCCGTAAAACTTGGCAGGGGGCAGCATCCGGCCACGTGTATAAATGATGTGCTGATTGTCGAACAGGTTAAAAGACGGAATATGATCCGTGAGTTCGATGTTGGCTTCAAAAAAGGAATGAATGGTACCGATATCGGTCCAGTATCCGTCGTATTGATAGGCAGCAACTTTCATGCCTTCCGTTACAGCAGCGGGAATAAGTTCCTTGCCGAAGTCGGTGGCGTCGGGGTGTTCGTCGAACAGTTTATTGATGGCTTTGCGGCTAAAAATGTAGATACCCATCGAAGCCAGGAAATTGCGCCCGCGTTTTTTATTGGATGCGCTCACCTCGCTCGTCCATTCAGGAAGCACATCCGATTTGGGTTTTTCAATGAAACTTTTGATGTAACCATCCGCATTCACCTTCATAATGCCAAAACCTGTGGCGTCTTTTGCATTTACCGGCAAGCTGGCTACCGTAATATCAGCGCCCTGCGAGATGTGGAACTTGGCCATATCTTCAAAGTCCATTTGATACAGCTGATCGCCGGAAAGAATCAGGATATAATCGAAATCCTGGCGCTCGTAGTGCTGGCGACTTTGACGCACCGCATCGGCTGTACCCTGAAACCATTCGCGGTTGCCGGGGGTTTGCTCAGCAGCGAGGATGTCGACGAACCCACGGGTAAA
The DNA here is from genome assembly GCA_016787465.1 of Saprospiraceae bacterium. Taxonomy (GTDB): domain Bacteria; phylum Bacteroidota; class Bacteroidia; order Chitinophagales; family Saprospiraceae; genus M3007. The sequence continues at coordinate 5,564 of JAEUUR010000457.1, forward strand.
ATGATCGAAATTGTACGCATTTTTGATGTGCGCATTCAACGAAGCAGAGTTGTACTGGGTAAGTACGAACATGCGCTTCACCCCTGAATTGATGCAGTTGGAGATCGGAATGTCGATCAGGCGGTATTTACCTCCGATTGGAACCGCCGGTTTGGAGCGTTTCTCGGTAAGCGGGTAAAGGCGGGAACCGGCCCCGCCGCCGAGAATCAGGCAAATCATTTTTATCATGGTGTTGTTCGGACGTTCGCCGGAAAGTGGATTCCGGCCTATTTGAAATGGTTGATATGTTTCGAAAATTACAAATTCCCTTTTCCAAAATTCAGCCCCATCGTCATCCCAACCCGTATAATCAATCCGAAATAAGCGTCTTTCCTGTTTTCAAGTACGGGATTATCAACGGTAATATCATCATTGCTCAACGCATTACCCCAATCCCATTGGTTGTAGGTGGCCCCGATGCCCATGTAAAAGTCGGCGCCGAACCCTCTTCCCAATGCCATCCCCCCAAAATTCGCCATCAAGATATATTGTTTTTCTTTAGGTTGAAATGTGGTGGATCCAAAAGTGCCATTGCCGTCATTCGTATAACTCGCATCAAATGTTTCGAATTCCTTTTGCGCATAACCGAACAATGGCCCGATATAGCCGCCTTTGTTGGTGAAAAACTTGGGTTGAAAATGCGCGTAAAAACCATCCCAGCGCGAAAGGTCGCTTTGCTCTGCATCGTCGACGCCCTGCACCGACATGTCAAATATGTTCTCCTTGTTCATGTTGATTTTCAGGTAGGAGAATTCGAGGGCCGTTTTTTTAAACACCAGGTTCGCCGCCAAACCATAATCCCGTTTGGGGTTGGATTTAATGAGCGGGAAAATATACGCCCCGGTATAAAAATTGAAATTGCGGTTGGATCGTTTGGCTTGTTTGGCGGCGCGTTTTTGGGCTTTTTCCTGCTCGTCGAGGCAGTTTTGGCGTTTCTTCATGTACTCGTTCACCTTGCCCGTTTCATTCCAGTAGGTGTACAGGTCGATGACAGTTTGCAGCGCCTGACAATTGGAATTGGAGGTTGCCTGGGCTATGCGGTCGGTAGCGGTAACGCCTACATACCGGGCTTTGACGGCGTCGAGCGATTTGACGTCGCGGGCGTATTGTTGCGCCGCTTCGTGGAAAGCGTAGTCGACTGGCTGGTTGTTTCGATAGGTGATTTCAAACAATTGCAACACCTTCACGTAGGTTTTATCCGTTTGGGCAGCCAGTGCTGTTTCAGCCGTACGAGCCATGGCGGCCGGCATGTTTTTTTCGGCCCTTTCAAGCACATTGGTAACGCCGCGTTTGATGGTAGGGTAGTTGAAGTCGGCAACAGTTTGTTTTTCGGATTCGCTTAGGACGTAATAACTTTTTATCGCTTGTATGGAAAAATCAATGACCTCCTGTTCGTTGAACAAAGATTGATTTTTTCCATAGATATCGAGCATTTTATTCACCGCGATGTACTTCAACCAGTTATTGATTCCCGGATGCGCCAATGCTTTTTTGTTGACCCGTACGGCGTCTTCCAGTTTATCAAGGTTGGTGCATATTTCAGCGAAGCCGGTGAGGTACTCTGCCTGGGTGGCGGAGAAGTTTTCCCATTTGATCACATAATTTTTGTCAAAAAACTGATAGCGCAAGGGGAAGTCGCCCGAAACATAACCTGTCATATCGGTTTCGATGTCCTTGAACACTTCATACGCTTTGGCATTCTGGCCTTTGGCGCCCAGTACGAACCCGTATTGGTATTTGAAATTGGTACGGAAGTACCGGGATGTTCGAATTTCTTCGGCATTTCCTTCCCGGATTACTTTATCGAGGATGGCCAAGCCTTTGTCCATCCGCGCTTTTGCGTCATCGACCTCTTGCTGCGTAAGTGTTTTTACGTTCAGGCCGTCCACGTATTCCCGCATGGCATTGTATATTTCCACGCCTGATTGCAGTTGTTCGGCGGTAGTTTGGGCGTAGTTCAAGGAGGTTTGGAGCAGGAAAAAAATAACCGCTCCCAGGGTGATTGAAAAGGTAAACCGGATTTTTGAATGTCGTTCGCTCATGATGTATGTTGATTATTTCGCTTTTTTCTTCGGTTTGGTTTTAGCCGGCATAGAAATGGGTGGCGTTTCTTTTTTCACGGCTTCAATACGGGCTCCAATATTCCGGTACACATAAAAATAGTGCTGTACGGCATTGTCCCAGGAAAAATCGATCGACATGATACGGGCGCGCAGCATGGCAATGATGCCGGGCTCGTTGTGCCACATCGACGCACCGCGGTGAATGGCGTAACCGATGTCGTCCAAACTGAAATGATCAAAGCGGATACCTCGGCCGGTTCCATCGGGCTCGGCAATATCCGGCACGGTGTCTTTCAGTCCGCCGATGCTTCGCACAATGGGAATGGTTCCGTAGCGCATGGCATACATTTGGTTCAGGCCGCATGGTTCTACCCTGGAAGGCATGATGAGGAAATCGGAGCCTGCATAAATCTGATGGGCGAGCGCTTCGTTGTAATCGATCACGGCGTTTACCCGACCGCGGTAATTCCAGGCCATTTCCTTGAATTGATTTTCCGTCCAGGTTTCGCCGGTGCCGAGCACCAGAAAACTGCCGGAGCCGCCGGCATGGATATAACTTTTATAAGCGTCGGGCAACAGGTCGCTGCCTTTTTCTCCGACCATCCTACCGATAAAACTGATCAGGGGTTGATCTTCGCGCAACCCGAACCATTCGCACAACACGCGTTTGTTTTTCCATTTGAACTCGGCAATTTGTTCAGGGCTGCGGCCTTCCAGCCGCGCATGCAAGGCGGTATCGGTTTCGGGATCCCACACATGGGCGTCGATGCCGTTGATGATGCCGTGTTGTTTATGCCATTCGGTTCGGAACAGCGGTTCGAGACCCAGGCTGTTCTGATGAAGTTCGAATAAATAACTTTGTGAAACGGTGGTGACGGCCCAGGCGCATTTTACAGCGGCAGCCATGGGGTTCACAGCGCCGTTCCATTCCAGGAAACCGCGGGCCGAGGCGTAATAATATGGCAGCAAATTGTGGTTGCGCCAACTGAAAGCGCCCTGGTATTGGCCGTTGTGGATGGTAAATACCGTAGCAGTGCCGGATAAAGCTTTGAATTCCGGCGCGAATTGCACCATGAACGGAATCAGCCCCGTGTGGTGGTCGTGGCAATGCAATACACGTGGCCGGTCGGCTTCCGGAAAAGAAACCAGCCATTGCAACACGGCTTGCTGAAACACCAGGTAGCGTTCTACTTCATCGCCGTAGGGCCAACCGCTGGGGTCGTTGTAAATGCCGGGCCGGTCATACAAACCGGGAATATCCACCACAAAAAACGGGAACCCGAGCGCTCCGGTGGTTTCCTGCTGAACCGAAAAATGAATCGTACGCCAATCTGAACGTACGGCGCCGTGGTAAACGGTTGTCCACTCACGGCCATTGATCCATTTGAGGGAATATTTTGGTATGACGGCGGCCGACAATACGCCGGCGTTGGTCATGTATTTAGGTAGCGAACCTACCACGTCGCCCAAGCCGCCCGTTTTGGCAGCCGGATAACACTCAGCGGAGATATGAAGTACTTGGATCATCGTTGATTGGATTTCATCGGAGCTTTCCCGGCCAAAAGTAGAAAATTGTCTTGTTTTTATGCTGAGCAAAGCGATTTGCTTCACATTTTATCTTCGGATAATTTTAGATTGTTTTAATAGTTTTAAAAAAGTCAACCAAAGGCATGAATAAATCCGGCAAATCACAGTTTTTTGCCTAAAATATTTTGACATGAAACATAACAGTCGACGCGAATTCCTCAAAACCACCTCCCTGGCAATGGCCGGCGCTGCCGTTTCTTCCCCTGCAAGTGCCATGATTCTGGATGCCTATCCGGCTGCCCACCTGGGTGTTCAGCTGTGGAGCGTCCGTGATGCCATGGCCAAAGACGCTGCCGGAACAATTGCCGCCCTTGGCAAGATGGGCTACCGCGAGGTGGAAGGCTTCGGATACAAAGACGGAAACATGTTCGGCCTCCCGATTAAAGATTATGCCAAGTTGTTGAGAGACAATGGTATTTCCTCCCCTTCCTGTCACCAACCGGTTACCCTCGCCGATTGGAACGCTTCCGGCAATTCCATTTCCGACAGCCTGAAAAAAGCTATCGACGACATGGCATCCATCGGCCAACGTTACGTGGTGGCGCCCTGGATGGGCGAACAAGATCGCCCGCGGATTGCTGAACTCGTAAAAGTGTTCAACGCAACAGGCGAATATTGCCGCAAAGCCGGCGTGCGTTTCGGCTACCACAACCATAATTTTGAATACGAACAACGCGGCCCCGATAACCGCCTGCTCATAGAGTGGCTGCTGCACGAAACCGACCCGAAATTGGTGGCCATGGAAATGGATATGTATTGGGTAGCCTATGCCAAACACAACCCGATTGATTGGTTCCGGATCTACCCGGGTCGCTGGGAATTATGCCACGTAAAAGATATGGCCAAAACCGAAAAACGGGAAACTGTGGAAGTCGGCGACGGCTCGATCAATTTCACGGAAATATTCAAACACTCAGCCAAAGCAGGCCTTAAATACTACATCATTGAGCTGGAACATTACGTGACAACCTCCATGGAAGGTGTGAAAAAGGCCCGTGCAGGATTTATGAGAATCTGACGATTGATTCGATTTTTCGATTGTTGTAAATTCAAACGTCAACTTACCAGGATTTGTGGAAACAACTACGCTTCCTTTGCCGTAGCCGCTATTTCCTTCCCGTTCAAAATTCGTTCCGAATAGGGGTGGCCGGCCACATAAATCATGGATAAACTCACTTCGCGCAGGGTATTAAACCCATTGGGATACAATACCCTGCCAAGTGGGTATAACCAATTGACATACTTATAAAAAGAATGCGTTTTCGATAGGCCTGTGATGGGTTTGATAAAACCGGGTCGGTAGGCGTACACCCGGCTGAAAGGCAGTTTTTGAAGGTCGTTTTCGGTTTTTCCCTTCACGCGCGCCCACATGCTCCTTCCTTTTTCTGTGCTATCGGTGCCCTGGCCCGATACATAGCAGAAAACCATATCCGGGTTCAAGCGAGCCAGCATTTCCGCTACATGCATGGTGAGGGTATAGGTTACCTTGAAATAATCGGCTTCCTTCATACCAACCGATGATACGCCCAAACAAAAAAAGCAGGCGTTGTATCCCTTCAGCTGATTTTCAATGGCCGACAAGTCGTAAAAATCAGCGTGCAGCACCTCTGTCAGTTTCGGGTGCGATAGCCCCAGGCTTTTTCGATTGATGATCAGCACGGAAGCTACTTGCGGATGTTCCAGGCACGTGTGCAGCACCCCTTCGCCGACCATGCCGGTGGCGCCTGTGATAATGACGTGAAGTGGGGAAGACATGGATTCGTTATTTGATGTGAGCCGGTAAAAAGGGTTCGGTTATGCCGTAAAAGTACGTTTCTTTGTAAGAAATAGATCGTTTGGGTAAGGTTGCCGATTCAATTCCGATTATGGTAAAAAGGTTTATAAAATACGAAAATCAATGAGTTTGTTCAACTTTTTGAAAAAAACGCCAGATACTCCGGCGCCGCACGAACGCTTTGCCGGTCATTTGGATCAAATCTTTCAAATGGAGCCACGCTTGTTCAAAGAAGAAAGTTCTTTGGAAGGAATTCCGGGCGTTACGGTTTTCGTGTATGAAAATGTACCGGAACCAGGGTGCATAACGGCCGTCACCTACGGACTTTCCTTGGTAGAACATCCGGATTGGAAGCATGGCCGTCCCGAATTGTGTATTTCCGTTGAATCAACCGATGTGACCTGGGGCAAAGCAATCGCTTTTTTGGCAAATCAATTGCGCAGTAAATTTGCCTTTTCCTACGGACAAATGGTCAATTTTCATGAAAAAATCAGCCTGGATAGCGAAATGGACGCGTTTTTCGTTTTCGCTCCAAGCATTCTGGAAAAAGAAGATTACTTGAATATCGACATCGGTACGAAGTACAACATCAATATTGCAGGCATCTATCCGATGTATTCCGAGGAAATGGAGCTAATGCAACAAATCGGGCTGGAGGCGTTTTGGCACCACCCTGAATTTGATAATTTCAGCATTCGCCGCAAACCCATTAAAACAAGCACAGCACCATAATTCCGGCAACGAAAATAGCCAGAAATAACTTGGCGTACAACCGCTCCCGGGCGATCAATGCTTTGATGGCCTCCGGCGTTCCCTTGCCGTCGCCGGCGCGGATAATCTGAAGCAAAATCATGGAGATCAAGGCATAACAAAGCAGGTAGATTTTATCCATCAACACCATGTAACCTACATCGGGCAGCGCACCGCTGTACGACTGCTGCAGAAACACCGCTGTCAACAAGCCGCCAATCGGCAGCGAGGAACGGGTATCCACAAATTCCGGGTGTGCCAGCAGTGCGCCGATACTCACCAGCATAACCACAAAAATCGGCAGCAACATTTTCAGCAGAAAATAGCTGAACGGGCGCGCCAGAGTGATGGTGTAAGTGAGGTTACTGAACACTTGCGCATTTTCTTCGGGGTTGCCGAAGTTGGTGCCGTAATCGTGCAACCGTGTGCTGATTTTACACCCTTCATCTTCCCAGCCGACGAGGTTCAGGCTTTTTCGAACAGCCGCGGCATTGGTATCCGGCACATAAATCAATTGATCGATCGGGTATTCCGGATTTTCGATCTGGATATCGAGCGCATGGCGGTCGAGTGGGAACCGGTTTAGCGAAAAAGCGTGGAAAAACCGCGCTTCGATGCGGAAAATGCGGTAGTTCGTTCCGTCTTTCAGCACTTTGGTGCTGTCTTCATCGAAGGTGGCGTTGTTCATGCTCCATTTTTCAATGGCATTTACAAACTCGATGTTCGTTGGGTCAATATCACCTTTCCATTTAAACCAGATGTAGAAGTCGGCGTAGAAGGAATGTTCCTCCATATTCAGGCCGTACAAATTCACCAGGTACATACCCGTTTGTACGGGTTGGGGGGCGGCCTGTGCCGGGGCGGCTGGGAGCAGCAGCGCGACGAACAGGATGCAGGCAGAAAACAGGGTTTTGTTCATGGTATTGTTATAATTCACCGGCCAGGAATTTGAGTCTCAGCTCGGCTATTTTTAAATTGTACAACACCAGATTCCGGCGGAAAAGCGCCTGCTCCAGGGTGTTTTGCGCAGTTTGTGGCTCCAGGCCGTTGGTGGTTCCCACCCTGAATCTTTCGGTGCTCACCGACAGGTTTTCTCGCGCGGCTTTTACGTTTTCTTCTTCCAGGGTAAGGAGTTGTTTCTGAACCAGCAGCGTAGCCATTTGATTGTTCAGTTCGGTTTCGACCACTGTGCGTTGGTTCTCAAGTCGTATCTGAGCTTGTTGAGCCGCCAGTTTCGCGGTTTCTACCTGTCGTTTCACGTTTCCACCGGTATAAAGCGGCACCGTGAGTGAACCGCCGATGGTAACGCCGGCCTGCGTGTTGTTGAGGGCAAACCCTGCGCCGTTGTCGGTACGCAAGGCGTTGAACTGACCGATGCCTGTGATTCGCGCTTTACCTAGCGTTCGGGTTTCATCTACCAGAAGGGCCGCGATTTCGGCGCTTTTTTGAAAGCTCAGGATATTTGGATTTTGGCCAAGTACTTTTTCTGCGAGCGCCTGTGCATCGGGGGAATAGTTGCTTTCAAGGGTGTTGGGTACTTCGAAACCTGTGTCGGATGCGCGCGCGAGCAAACGGTTGAGGTTTCTTTTGGCGGTAGTGGTTAGGTTTTGTTGGGTTATCAGGTCGGCACGGCGCTGGTTCAAATCAATTTTTGCCTGCAAAGCATCGGTTTGTGCGGCGAAACCCGCGGCCAGGCGCGCCTCGGCGATGCGCAACCGTTCTTCATTAAGTGCAATTACTTCTATAAGCGCTTTTTCCTGCATCTGGCTGCGCACCACGTCGAAGTAGGTCAACAGCACATTGGCGACGGTGGTTTGAATGGCGCCTTGCAGGTTTAGTTGGCCGAGGGCCTCCGTCTGTTCGAGTCGGTTTTTGGCAATGTACATTCTCCGGCCGTCGAAGAGCGTCCAGGAGAGTTGTACGCCGGCATTGGCATTGTTGAAGGGGGCGCCGGCAGCAACGAACTCTGTTCCGTTTGCCAGTTTCTGCTGGAATGCGCTCAGTGTGAAGTTTTCATTGGCCACCAGGTTGACCGTTGGCAGCATGCCGGCATTGCCCTTGGTGTTGTTCAAATGAGCAATGTCGGCATCTGCGCGCGACAATCGGATGTCAAAATTATTTTCTAGCGCCATTCGGGTTGCTTCTTCGGCGGTAAGCAACGGCGCTTGGGCGTGCAAATTCAAGTTCAGGCACAAACAAACCATGCCAATGAATCGGACAATAAGTTCTTTCATAGGACAAAAGTAATCGCCCTGCTGATAAAATTTACCATCAACCTAACATGCTTACTCTACATCGATCCGGTTGTCTTCCGGAATCCGGTCGATCAGTTTGTTGTACGGATCGATACCGGCTTTTTCAGGTTTGCCTGAAACGGTAATTACGATGGTATGATCGCCGGGTTTCAAGCGGTGTTTTTGCAAATACAATGGTTGCGTCAGTTTTTTACCACTGTCTTCCACTTTGTCTGCTGCAAAAATGCCAATATCAATGTAGTCGTTCATCTCGGTTGCTTCCGTTTCATAACCTTTTTCATCAGCGTACATTTTCCGGGTTTTTATTTTCAACGTCACTTCATATTGGTTTTCACCCGTTTTTTTCGATTGTGCACTGATGGTACGGTTTTCGTACAAGGCAATTTTGTGCCAGCTGTCTTCCATATAGTAATTGAGCGAATCGGGCACGGCTTGTTTGATATATTCGTACAAATGGTAGCTGCCTGGGAACGGAGGCGTTTCTTTCAGCGCAAAGCTGTCGCGAAACTGCTTGATGGCGCCGTTGAGTTTTTCTTCGCCGATATAATCCTGCAGTGCATATAAAATGATACTGCCTTTCTGATACCACTGGTAAGGGCGGTTGCAATTGATGAACACATTTTCCTTTTTGCTTTCGCCGGCGCGCCCGCGCAGGTAGCGATCCAGGTCGTATTTCAAAAACTTTTGCACATTATCGGGGCCGTACTTCTGCTTGGCGATCATCAGCGCTGAATATTCAGCCAGCGATTCTGAAATCAGATTGGCGCCGCGTGTTTGGTTGGGCGACACCTGATGCCCCCACCATTGATGCGCCAGTTCATGGGCTGTGACGTAATAGCCATAGTCATAATCATTTGGGTCGCTGAAATCGGCGTACCAGCCGAAATCTTCCGAATACGGGATCGTGTTCGGGAACGATTGTGCAAAGGCGGCATATCGCGGAAATTCCAGTACACGCACTTGCCGGAACTGATATGGGCCGAAATGTTTTTCAAAATAATCCAGTCCGTCTTTCAAAGCGGCCACAAAACGATCAAGGTTGTATTTGTGCTCGTAGTGGTGGAATATTTCAATGTTGACGGTTTTGCCGTCGGGGCCTTTCCACACATCGCGCAGCACATCGTACCGGCCGGAAACGATGTTGAAAAAATAATTGATTTTACTGTCTTGTTTGTAATGGAAAAATCGTCTGCCGTTTTCTGTCCATTCGCGCTGCAGGTATCCCGGCGCCACGGCAATCTGATCTGGAACGGTGCTGACAATACATTCAAACGTTACAAAATCGGCGTCGTCGTTGAACAACAGTGTTTTTTCACCGTATGGATCGCGGTGTTCCGGCAAATCGTCGGGTTTCTCCGGCAAACCGTATTTTTTACGGTCTTCATCACTTTCCATTTCAATGTTTGGGTCGTAGCCGAGGGCAGGTATGCCGCCGCTGGTGAACGTGCCGTTGTACAGAATTTCCCGGCTGTAACCTTCATTGATAAACCCGGGGTTTTTGAGGGTAGTACGAATTTCAAGCGTCGCCGTATCGCCGGGCATGAGTGGCCGCGGCAGGGCGTAAATGCGGTACCCACCTGTGTCGGGTTTGGAATAAAAGAAACTCAAAACCGGCCTCGGCATCAGATCGAACTTGGAAACGCTCAACGCCTGGTTGTTGATGGACACGGTGTAACGTTGCGCATCACTGGAGAACAAGTGCAGCGAATCGATCCGTTGATCAGTTTTGTTTTGAATTTTAAGTGTCGCGCGTAGCGCCAGACTACGCTCTTCCGGGAACACATCGGCGTAAACAAACACATCCGTGACTTTGGGCTGCGGAATGCGCTCGTATTTTTTGTAGCGCTTTTCGTATTCAGCAGTCAGTTTTTTCCCTTCATCAGGCCCACGGTATTTATTCACCACACTCACGTTGTAGTAAATAAAACCACCGCTGCCGAGCCAGACAAGGCACAGTGCGAGCATGCCCAGCGAAACGCCGGGTTTCCAACGCCGTTTGAAAGCATGCCAACGTGTTTTGAAACCTTGTTCCGCTCCCCGCGCCCACATGAGCGCCGCCAACAGCAGTAAAATGAATCCCAATGCCGTCCAGTACACATTAAACCAAAACAACGGCTGTGCGAAATGGCCGAAGTCGTTCATGTCGGAAATCAAATACCCAGGTTTGTAACTGTAAAACGCCAGGTTGTAGTTGAAATCCATGAAATTCCGCAAAACGAACATGATGATCCAGATGCCCAGGCCGACAAAATGACCCAGGAATTTGTTGTTCACCAGGGCGTGTACAAAAAAGGCCAGCAGCGCCATTTGCAGGTAATCCCAAAACGTGATCAGGTACAAATCGATGAGGTAGTACTCAAGTTTGAAATTGAAAAACCCGTTTAAAATTTGCACGAGCAACCCCACAATCATCGGGATAGTAGCCAGCATGATGCAAACCCCGACGATGGCTACAAACTTGGAGCCTAGTTGCACCCAGTTGGGCACGGGCAGTGCGTCGCCGATGCCTGCGAAGTTGGTAGAGCGGTCGCGGTGTACCGTTTCGCCTGTGTAAAACATGAGCAGGATGAACACGAACAGGCTGTAGTTGTAGGATTTAAACAACAGCATGTTCATGGTAACGGGTCGGTCGGGCACGCCGTATTGCAGGTTGCCGATCCAGTCGTCGAGGAACAGAAACACCACGGCGCCCAGAATGATGGAGATGAAGTAAGCATCGCGGTAGATGTTGCGGAATTCGAGTTTGCCCAGGCTCCAGAGGTTCGACCAGTCGATCTTTTGAGAAAATTGTTGAAGGGTAACGGGCAATGCCACGCGTGCAGGCGCAGGCGCATCGGCGCTTTTGGAGCCTTTTTTGCCTTTCAACCGCTCCATCACGAATTTTTGAATGGTAAAGCGGCTGTAAATGCCAAAGATGATGAGCAGCCCGATGCCCGTCCAGAGCAGGCGGTTCCAAAGCAGGTTGCCGGTGATCGCCACCAGTTGTGTATTTTGTTCGGCAGGGGTCAGGTATTTGGTGGCATTAACGAAGGTATTGAGGGCAAAAGGGTCGAGCAGATCCACCAGGTCGCGTTTTTCCAGGTCGCTCACCAGAAAGTTCGTGAGCAGGTACAAGATAAACAGGATGATAGAGGCCGAATACAACACCCGGTTGTTGCGTGTAAGTGCTACCAATCCAAAAAAGATGCAACTGGTAAAGAACAAACTCGGCAGAAAAATGGTGAGGAACGGCCAGATGTAATAGATCGGCACATTCGGCCCGAAGCGCTCCGGTTTGGTGAAATCGAAAATTGGGCCGAGCCACGAACCGAGGATATAACCGACAATGGCGCCGGTGCTGATGAATACCAGGGTGGCGAACGAACCCCAAAACCGCCCCCAGAAGTATCCGCCCCTTGAAACCGGGGTGGTCAGCAGGTATTCTTTGGTTTGATGTTCAATATCGCGGTAAAGCGGCACACCCATCACGGCGGAACTGATCAGTACACAATATATGCCGAGTATGGCCATGTACAGTGAAATGGTGGCGGGGGCGTTGTAATACACTTTTTCACTGATACCGCCAATGCCGCCGTTGGCAATGATCAGGGCGGTGAGTGCCAACAAAACAGTGAAATAAATATAGGTAGCCGGGCGACGAAGCCGGTATTGCAGTTCAAAAAGGAAGATAGACCAAAACATGATCGGAAGAGTTGTACAGGGTGAAGGTTTTTTGTGTGTTTTGGGTGTTTTTGTGTTTTTGAGTGTTTTTGTGTTTTTGTGTTTTTGGTGGTTGGGTGTTAGAGGGTGACGAGGTCCATTTTTTCGGAAATAGCCCGGAAGTAGACGTCTTCGAGGGTGGGTTTGACTTTGGCAAATCCGTTGCCGGGGTCGTTTTCGGAAGCGATCCGGATATACAGCAAACCTTCACTCAGGTTGGTGGCGATGACGCGGTAATCGGCGCGGTATGCATCTACTTCATTTTTTGGGATTGATTTGGCCCATATTTTACCATCCAGCATGGTGACGGCTTCGTGGGGTGTGCCTACGTACATCACTTCCCCGCCGCAGATAATAGCGAATCGTTTGCACAGCGTTTGCACGTCTTCCACGATGTGGGTGCTCAGGATCACGATGGTACTTTCGCCGATTTCGCTCAGCAAGTTATAAAAACGGTTGCGTTCGGCCGGGTCGAGGCCGGCAGTGGGTTCGTCGACGATGAGTAGTTTTGGATTTCCCAACAGCGCTTGAGCGATACCGAAGCGTTGTTTCATGCCACCGGAATAGGTGCCCAGGTTGCGTTTCCGGGCGGCCCAAAGGTTCACTTTTTGCAGCAGGGCTTCCACGGCCTGTTGGCGCTCGCTGCGGTTGGCCAGGCCTTTGAGCCGTGCAATATGATCGAGCATCACTTCCGCACTTACACGCGGGTACACACCAAACTCCTGGGGTAGGTAGCCGAGTTGACGACGAACAGCTTCATGCGATTTTAAAACATCGATTTCCCCCAGGCGGATAGTGCCGCCGTCGGCGTCCTGAAGGGTAGCAATGGTGCGCATGAGGGTCGATTTGCCGGCGCCGTTCGGGCCCAGCAGGCCGAACATACCCTGCGGAATGGTGAGCGAAACGCCGTTGAGGGCTTGCACGCCGTTGGCGTAAGTTTTGGTAAGATTGTCAATAATCAGTTCCATGGATTTCGAGTGTGGTGTACAAAGGTGAAAACACAGAGCGCATGGAGGCCACAAACCCACATGCGCTCGATGACAGTGTCAAATGTAAAATGGTAATGTGAATATTCAGGAATAATATGCCGGTAATCAACAAAAGTTCGGCATAATTGCTTTCTGTAGCAGTAATTGACCTTATTTCAAGCGTATATCGCCGTCGAAACTGGTGATTTCTATCTTTGGCGCATTGACGCCTGCGCCTTTCAGTTTCCCTTTAATTGAAACGGTTTCACCTTTTTCTTTGTAATATGACGATTCCAGTTCGCTGTCAGGATACACCAGCTTGCCGTATTTCATCTCGGCGTTTACTTCGTATTTCACAGAGGCAGGAATTGGCAACGTTACATCCGTGTATTTTCCATGAAATACCATGCCTTCAAACGTGGCGCCTACGGTTTGTACGTTGATGTCGTCGTCGAACGATTCATTGAAGGTCAGGCTTTTCCACAAACCGCCGATGTTGTATTCAGTATATTTGGTATTTGCGGCGGAAAGCGCGCCGACTTTGGCAATTTTAACGGCGTCGTCGAACGATTCATCGAAATGCAGGCTGTTGAGTTCCTGAAATTCAAACTCAGAATATTTGCTGCTGGTGATGGTAACCCGGTCGGCATTCAGCGCTTCCACTTCGCTGTCGTAAAACTGGCAGTTGGCGGTTCCCCAGTTACCGCTGAACCGGAATTCGGAATATTTGTCGTTGATCGTTAATTGACCGCTTACGGCGCCGATTTTGTAATTGTCGTCAAAACATTCCAGGGTCAGGGTTTCCGCACTGCCCATTTTGATGCCGGAATATTTTGAACTGATCTCCATGTTTTTGCCGCTGCCGAAAGCGACATCGGAATCGTACAACACGGATTTGCCGGTATTAAAATTTCCCACCGTACCGTCGCTGTATTTGACATCCAGTTTTAATTGTTCAAATGAACCCTGCAAGTCCAGTTTTCCGTCGAACAAGATAGCTTCAAGGATGGCTGTGGTACCGTCTTCCGTGCGTATGGCGGCATATTTGTTTTCGAGGGTAGCGTATCGCAACCTGGGCACATAAATGTCGAGTTGCATGTTGAAGTCCTTGATGCCGGAGAATTGTTTTCCGTTGGTAAATTTGATGGTGCTGCGGCCGTTGATGGTATTCCAGCAATCGATTTGGTTGGAGGTTTGCACATCCAGTTTGTTATCGGGCGCTTCAGTGGCGTATAGTTCGAAAGCGTCTAAAAACTCTTGTGTTTCTTTTTCGTCTTTGCCTTTGGCGGAAAGGGTGAGTACCGCCTTGGTTTGAGTGCCTGAATTTCGGTGCAATACAAGATCACCGTAGCGATGGGATGCCCACAGGGCCGTTTTGCCGTCGAAAACCTTTTCGACGGTTCGTTTTTTTTCGGTTTGAGCTTGTGCTAAACCGGTCAGACCGACCGACAAAAGCGTCAAGATGACCCATTTAGATGTCATAAGTCCGTTGTTTTTCTGTTTCATTTTTTCTTAGTTGTATTTCCTTGATGATGAGTTTTAGAATCCGGATTTTTTGTTCGTAGTAATGCAGGTAGCGGGAGGCGGTTTTTTCATCTTTGGGTAATGTTTGAAAATCGGACATAAAATCGCGGTGCATTTGTTCGAGCAATTCCAGTTCAGCAGTTTCGCTTGGCAGATCGGAATTGTTTGTCAGGAGTGCGCGCATTTCAAGTTCATGTTCGCTAACCAGTTTTTGGTAATCGGCGGCTTTTTGTTGCCATGGTTCAGGCAGCTCAGCCATCAAAACAGGTTCTCTTTGCTGGTGTGTCGATTCGTTCCACCAATAACCCAGGCCGGCGCCCGTACCAAGCAACACCAGGGCGAAAGCGACCCACCACCCTGGTTTATGCCACCAGGGCCGTTTCGTTTCAGGCAGGGTTTTAATGCCCGACCAGATCGCCTGTTCGTCTGGAATTTCTACGTTTTCCAGCGCTTGTTGCAAGTCTTGTATACGTTTTTCCAATGCATCCATGGCGTTTAGATTGATGTGGTTATTTGAGGCAAAGCGTCTTTAAGCAGTTGTTTGGCCCTCCGGTATTGGGTTTTTGAGGTTGATTCGCTGACGCCGAGTTGTTGTGCGATTTCCTGGTGACTCAGTTGCTCCACGGCAAACAGGGTGAATACCACCCGGGCGCCGTCGGGCAGTTGTTTGATGGCATTGTGGATGATTTCCGCATCGATATCCAAAAAGGTGTCGGATGACTCCGCAATTTGTTCGAGGTTTTGATCCAGTTCCACGTAAAACAGCCGCTTTTTGCTGCGCAATGCATTCAGCGCGGTATTCACGATAATTCGTTTGATCCAGGAGCCGATGCCCGATTCCTGGCGGAACGTGTGCAATTGTTGAAACACCTTGGTAAATCCATCCTGCAGCACATCCTGCGCTTCATCCGGGCGGCCGACGATCCGAATCGCTGTATTGTACATCGCTTTTACATAACGTTGATACAATTGAAACTGAGCCTGCTGGTCGCCGGCAAGGCAACGGGTCAGTAACTGGCGTTCAATCTCTTTAGGCTCCAATGGTTAGCGAATCAGGTGTTGTTGGTATAAGGATGCAAGGGTGGCGAAAAAGTTGGAATGGAGAAGAAAAATTATTTGAAAATTCAGTCAACAAACTGACGCAATTTATATAAATTCAGTCAACAAACTGACGCAATTTTCATTTTGCCCGAAATTTGAACCCTTTCTTTTACCTTGGCCCAATGAACAAACAACTAACAATACATCACATGAGAATCAAACTGATCCTATTTTTTGTAAGCCTGATTGGCACGGTGCTGAATGCCCAGGACGATCCTTCCAACTGGATGCATTCCGATGGTACGTTGGAGGGTTTTGCGGCCGGAGCGCAGTATTACACTTTTGTTACCGATGCCAATTTGCGCGAACAACCCAACACCCAGGCCAAAGTGCTGGCCAAACTTCCCATTGCTACCCAGGTTACGGTAGAAGCAATTGCCAATGATTCGCTGGAGTTACGCGGTATCAAAATGCCCTGGTTGAAAGTGAGCTGCAAACCCGGCGGCGGAGCCAAGGTGACCGGCTACGTATGGGGCGGATTCATGGCGCTGGCTTCCATCCAAACGCCCGACGAAGAATACATGACCAACCGGGGTGTGCTGTATCTCACCGGCGTGTCGGCTTACAACGCCGACAAACATGAAATAGCCGTTCAGGTGCGGGCCGCACTTCAGGGCAAAGAACTTTCAAAAGTGGAATTCACGACCGCCGGCGACCCCTCTTATTACCCCAGCTTCGATGTGCGTTTCGAACCGTTCAAAAACGCGAGCGTAGTGCTGATGGTCAACTATTATTACCCGGCCTGCGGCTATCCTTCCGGTAATAATATCTTGTTCATGTTGGGGAACAATCAATTGGTTAAAGTGCTTGAAACCTCTTCAATTAGCGATGGAGGCGTATTTTATGCTTCTGAGGAAGCGCTTTTGCCGACCGACCGCGGAGGCATCGGCGATCACGTCGTAGTGGTTAAAGATCACTCGGAATTCGAAGAAAAGGGCGATGATTTGGTGCGCACCAAACAGACGTATGGCATTGTTTTGTATAAATGGACGGGAACGAAGCTGGTGAAAGCGAAGGAAATGAAGTAGAACCTCCCAGGCAACTTTATACGGAGGATTTCCGTTATTAAATTTGGCTGCCTCATAGGTTAAAAACCACTCGGAGCAGGTATTTGCTGCTGTGCGGCAAAAATGTTCAATTTTATAATCTGCGTGATTTTGCGAAAAATTCGGCGGATTCTGCGGGAAAAATACTTGCGAGGCAGCCACGATTTTTTGAAAACAAAAACATGATTTTCAGCTATGAACGCTTTTTTACTTCGGGTACTTTTCCCGTTGCTTTTAGCTTTTGGAATAGAGTCATTGATCGCCCAGCCAAACACGCCTCCACCTTCGGCCAAGCCGCCACTCGTCATTATTACCGACCCTACCTGGGACGTCAGTTGCCAACCTGTGAAATTCGGCGAATACCCGCTTTCTGCTGAACAGATCATTCCACCCGACAAGCCTATGTACGGAGGTACCTGTAAAGCCGCAGCGGCGGCTTTTATGCATGATGCTCAGATCATTGAGGGCAGCATTCCAATTTGGCGGAACCACCGCACCGACAGTGAAATGGAAGCTTACCAGTTCCGAAAAACCGTAGCCTTGGGCAACGATCGCATCAAACGTATTACCCTGCAAATCAATTCCGACGATATCACCCGGGTGTACATCAACCAGCGGCTCGCCAGCGCCGATAAACGCGATGGCACCATGAAAGACGGGTATGACGACTGGTATACCTTTCGCAGTGTGAGCAGTTTCACCTACCGGCGTACCTACACGTATGATGTAACCGATTTCTTTTTCACCAACGTCACCAACAACATTTTTATCGAGGCGGTGAGCCTGGCTTTCGATGGCGGCCATGCCTACGTCAGCGCCAAATTCGTGATCGAGTTTGAGGCGGCCCCTCCTCCTCCTCCGGCAAAAACCAAAATAGCTCCTCCTGCTAAACCCAACCCCCAGACAGCGCCCGCAAAAAAGCCTGAAACCCAACCTGCTTCGCCCAATCAAGTAGTGTTCGAGGCAGGCCGCGATCCGGAGTTCGAAAAATTAAAACCGGGCAGTATTCTGGAACTTGGCAACGTGTATTTCAAGGTGAATGATTACACCCTCGATTCGGCATCTTATCAGACATTGGCTGCTTTTGCCGGCTATTTAAAAAAACATCCGAGTTTAAAAATTGAAGTCGGCGGTCATACCAACCTGCTGCCCAAAGATCAGTTTGCGGCCGAGCTATCCACCCAACGCGCGCGCGCCGTGGCGCGCTACCTGACCGACAACGGCGTTGCATCGGATCGGGTTGTGTACAAAGGATATGGGAAAACGCAGCCCCGCGTACGGGCTACCACCAAGGAAGCCAATAAGGCCAATCAGCGGGTGGAAGTGAAGGTGCTGGCGCGGTAGAGCTAAAAATACGTATGCACGGCAAACTCGAATTGCTCGATAAAAATTCGTTTGAATACGCTTAGGTTGTTTTGCTCATAAAAAACGAGCATTGCTTTTTTGTAATCGAGTGAGTCAACGGTGCGGAATGAAAGCGGACAATAGTTGTGATGCATGAGTAACCCGTTACTGATGATTCTTGCCGTACGTTTGTTCCCGTCTGCAAAAGGTTGAATGTAGGAAATCAGCACCAAAGCCAAGAGCGCTTTTTCGAAAATAATATGGCGCGTATTGATCAGGTTGCACATGGCATCTAATGCTTCCCTGATTTGAAATTCATTATCGAGTGGAACATAGTTGGTGCCAGTGATACCTACTTTTCGGCGGCGTATAATGCGGACAACATCAAGGAATTATACCACGATGCTGTCAAAGTCCTATATGCCGGCAGTGGTTAAAGGCTGGAGAGCATCAGGATTTTCAATGAGGAAGACGATCGCTGCTTTATTA
>JAEUUR010000463.1 GCA_016787465.1 Saprospiraceae bacterium
GGTTATGATTGGCTGCACCCCGAGCTATTCCGCTTCGGCGCCAGCAGCCTGCTGGCCGATATTGAAAGACAGTTGGAACATTTCGTGACGGGTCGTTACTCGGCCGGTTACCGCCACCCGATGGGCTAACAATAACTTCCATCCATGATTTGATTCAATGAAAGTGAAAGAAATATACCACAGCATGGCTTACGGCCCGGCCCCTGAAAGCGCCGCACAGGCAAACGAATTCCTGGACGCTCATCAGCGGAAATTCAACTTGTTTATCAATGGAAACTGGCAGGCGCCTGCTTCAGGCATTTATTTTGACAGTTTAAATCCATCCAACCAGCAAACAATCGCTAAAGTCGCTGAAGCCAATGAAGCGGATGTAGATGCTGCCGTTTCTGCTGCTCAAAAGGCATTGCCCGCCTGGGTAGCCTTGGGCGGGCACCAACGCGCACGTTATTTGTACGCCCTGGCCCGACAAATACAAAAACACGCCCGCTTGTTCGCCGTGCTGGAATCCATGGATAACGGAAAACCGATCCGCGAAACCCGCGATATTGATATTCCGCTTGTAGCACGGCATTTTTACCACCACGCCGGCTGGGCGCAATTGATGGAAACCGAGCTGCCGGACTACAAAGAAGTTGGCGTGATCGGGCAAATCATCCCCTGGAACTTCCCCATGCTGATGCTGGCCTGGAAAATTGCCCCGGCACTGGCAATGGGAAATACCGTGGTTTTAAAACCTGCGGAATATACCTCCCTCACAGCCTTGCTTTTCGCAGAAATATGCAGTAACATCGGTTTGCCCAAAGGAGTAGTCAACATCGTGACCGGAGCAGGTGCAACCGGAGCTGCATTGGTAAAACATGAAGGTGTTCAGAAAATTGCTTTTACAGGATCAACGGAAGTTGGCAAGATCATTCGGAAAGCCGTTGCCGGATCGGGAAAAAAACTATCGCTGGAACTGGGTGGCAAATCGCCGTTTATTGTGTTCGAAGACGCCGACCTGGATAGTGTGGTGGAAGGCATTGTAGATGCCATTTGGTTCAACCAGGGCCAGGTATGTTGTGCAGGGTCGCGTTTGCTGGTTCAGGAGAGTGTTGCGGAAAAATTATATGACAAGATCAAAAAAAGGATGGAGCAATTGATTGTCGGTAACCCACTGGATAAATGCGTTGACATCGGCGCAATTGTTGACAAGGTGCAATTAAAAACCATCGACGATCTTGTCAAACAAGGCATTACCGAAGGTAATACCATGTGGCAGCCTTCCTGGCCTTGTCCGGTAGAAGGATATTATTATCCCCCTACCCTGTTCACCGATGTATCGCCTGCTGCCAAAATTGCACACGAGGAAATATTTGGCCCCGTGCTGGTGGCCATGAGTTTCAGAAGCCATAAAGAAGCCGTGGCGCTGGCCAATAATACCCGGTATGGGCTTGCCGCCAGCATCTGGACGGAAAACATCAACCTGGCGCTCGACATTGCCCCGCAGGTAAAAGCCGGCTCCGTATGGATCAATTGTACCAACATGTTCGACGCAGCTTCCGGCTTCGGTGGCTACCGTGAATCAGGCTTTGGCAGGGAGGGCGGCAAGGAAGGTTTGTATGAATACGTTAAACCCAAATACGAAGCGCTTTTCACCGAAAAACCGGTGTTGCCTGCCTTAACTAAGGATAAATCCAAAAGCACACCCAAAAACGCAATTCCGGAAATTGATCGTACTACTAAAATGTACGTTGGTGGAAAACAGGCGCGCCCCGACGGCGGATACAGCTTGTTGGTTAAAAACCGCCTGGGTGAAACAATCGGCGAAGTACCGGAAGGAAATCGAAAGGACATCCGGAATGCCGTGGAAGCCGCACATGCCAATACAGCCTGGGGCAGCATGACTGGCCACGCGCGCGCGCAAGTGCTGTACTACATCGCCGAAAACTTGTCGATACGCAAAGAAGAATTCGCCAATCGCCTGGTGCAAATGTTGAATCACAGCAAAGCTGAAGCGCTGGCTGAAGTGGAAAAGTCCATAGAGCGAATCTACCTGTACGCCGCTTATGCCGACAAATACGACGGCCTGGCCCACTCCACGGTGCAGCGCAATGTTACCCTGGCAATGCCCGAACCCATGGGCGTGATGGCGGTAATTTGTCCGGATGAATCGCCGCTGTTGGGCTTCATTTCAACCGTGATTCCGGCGATGGCCATGGGCAACAGCGTTGTCGTCGTGCCCTCCGAAACCGCGCCGTTTTCGGCCACCGACTTTTACCAGATCTTCGACACATCCGATGTACCCGGAGGTACCGTCAATATCATTACCGGCAAAAAAGATGAACTGGCTTCGGAGCTTTCCAAACACTTTAATGTCGACGGCATTTGGTATTTCGGCACCAAAGAAGGGGGCAAAATGGTTGAAAGCAATTCAGCCGACGGCATGAAACGCAGTTGGGTCAACTATGGCAAGCACCGGAAATGGCACGATGATACGCAAGGCGCCGGCAATGAATTTTTGCGCCACGCTACCGAAATCAAGAACATTTGGATACCCTACGGCGCTTAAATTGAACATCCTCCCATTTAATTTGGTTTTAAATCCTCTAAGTACACATTTATGGCAAGTTTACACCTTGAAGCTAAAGTGGGTGAAATCGCTGAATCCGTGTTGCTACCCGGCGATCCGCTGCGCGCCAAACACGTGGCAGAAACCTTGCTGACCGATGCGGTTTGCTACAACCGCGTCCGAGGCATGTTCGGCTATACCGGCTATTACAACGGCAAGCGCGTTTCTATCCAGGGTTCCGGCATGGGCATGGGAAGCGCCGGTATTTACGTTCATGAGTTGATCACGACTTACCAGGTCAAAAAGATCATTCGCGTAGGCACCTGCGGCGCCATTCAGCGGGATCTGGACCTCGGACAGGTCATCATCGCCATGAGCGCTTCGGGCGACAGCGACGCCAACTCCCATCATTTCAAAGGCATGCACTACGCGGCTACCGCTGATTTCGATTTGCTGTACGATGCAGTCGAAGCAGCTAAAAGATTGAATATCAACACCAAACCGGGACCGATTTTCAGCACCAATACATTTTACGATACGGATTCCAACCGCTGGGATGTTTGGGAGAAACATGGCATCCTGGGCGTGGAAATGGAATCGCAGATTCTTTTTACCCTGGCCAAACGCCTGGGCGCCAGAGCGCTTTCTATTCTGACGGTCAGCGATAATATCCTCACCGGAGCGGCATCCAGCCAAAAAGAACGCGAACAATCCTACAACGACATGATGCGCATTGCATTAGAAATTGCCTAAACGATATGAAAAGCAGGAGCATCAATCTGGAATACTACGAATTTGAATCCCTGGATGGTTTGCCGGAAAAGGAACAAGTACTCATACAACGGGCGATCGAAATCGCTCAAAAAGCCTATGCGCCCTACTCCAACTTCCCCGTAGGAGCTGCCGTTTTACTCGATAACGGCGCCATGTTCGCAGGAAACAACCAGGAAAATATCGCATACCCTTCGGGTACCTGCGCCGAGCGAACCGTGTTGAATTACGTGCATGGAAATTATCCGGAAAGCAGGATCGACATGATCGCAATTACGGCCGTCAACTCAAAATCGCTGATCCCGGCCACCCCTTGCGGTTTTTGCAGGCAGGTTATCGTGGAAATGGAACAAAACCAGGGCGCGCCGATCAGGGTTATTTTGCATAAAATAAACGGATCGACGTTTGTGTTCGACTCGGCGCATTCTTTGTTGCCGTTGGCGTTTGATGATGATGTGTTGAAACGATGAGCAGGGTTGATCTGGGTAACCAACTGCAATCAAAATATAATTTCTGACAATTCTTTCATCTCAATTTCACCAGAAGGCTGGCTAATCAAATATTTAGGTTGCATTGTAGGGAAAAATAATGCTGTTTTAAATTTTTCTTTAACAACGTCAACAATGCCTGTAATTTCTTTGGGGAAAGACGCCAAGTTGTGTACCTTTTCAGAGAATGAATAATATGGGTATGGTGATACAAACGGTTTATAAAGGCTTTCTACCTGAATATACGCATTGCAATATGGCAACAACCAACTAATATGAATCTTTAACACCAGCATTGAGGATCCGCAATCAAATTGAGCGCTTTCAATAATGACCGCCAGCGAATATGAGTTTTTTAATATGGAAGTTTGATCAATAATTTTATAGTTTGGAAAAATTGTCTTTAATGAATTGATAAATGATATCCAGTCTGCTTCTATTGCATCAATTTTTCTTTTCCTTGTTTGCTCTATTTTACTAATATCAGGAAAATACAATGACATATTTTCTTGTATAAGGTTATCCTTTTTGAAATAGAATGGCGTTAGTTCTATTATCATTCGTATGCGGTTTAGAGTTTTTTTGATATACTCGGAGCTTTCTGCTGAGTAAAATAAAGTTTTGCCATTGCAGAAAGCTCCAAATGATTCTAGTTACAGTCGTCAATAAGGTCTTCAATGTAATTATTAAACTTAGGGGGATTATATACAACCCCGGAACTGAAATTTGTATTAACGGTACATCCACCTGCGAATCTACCAGATAAGACTAATTGAAACTTGCTTAAAAACTGCTGTTTCAAAATTGCAGAAGTGATTACCCCTTGTTTATATAACTGAAGCGTCTCCCAATTCGTATAATCAAACACATCAGCGATCATTTCTGCGGCTTCACCCGCAGAATATATTTCCCCTGTGATAGTTTCTTGAGGAACTTGAATTGTAAGATAGTCAAAATAAATTGAAACAGGAGGTTTGGGTTCACTTGGTCGAGTTTCAACGTACTTTAATGTTACGATTACCAACCCTGTGTACCAAGCATTCCCTATCTGCGTCATTGTAAAGCTACTGCATGAAATACCGGAAGGACGATCTGCATATTCATCGGGTTCTTGAACGTATGTAACTTGCCTTGGTCCCCAAACGATATGACACAAAAAACAAGTATTGTCTGCTCTATAGATACAATCTTCTCCCAACAAATCTATGATCTCATTTTGGCTTAGTGTGATCCCATATGTATTCTTAATATATATTATTCTGTCGTTTAGAATAACGCTTTTCACGCAAGAAGATAAATTGTTTGTTGATTGATTTAAAAGTTTTAATTCAAGATAAAGCTCTTCACTATCTTCTGAATATCCGCATTCATTTTGTAAGTTAGTCAATAATGATTGTGAGCTTTCTAAAAGGCAAAATGTCTCTTTAAATTGATTGATAAGTTGAGCATTAAGCCTATCTACTCCTTGAAAGTCTCCTAAATTAAAATAATTTGTAATATTGTTCACGCTTGTAGTGCTTCCGCCGCCAAATGAAGAATTGGTATTACTTCCCCATCCAAGTGGATCATTTCCAAATGTTGGTCCATTATTCCCTGTATTATTATTTGTATTTCCACTTGCACCTCCTCCGGAGGGAGTACAAACAGTTGCTGGAACCATTGTCCAATATCCCCCATAACAACCTTCAGCGGGGACCCAAATTAAAATATCTTGATCTACACAAGCCCATTCAGTTCGTGGCTGGACGTCAAAACGCCCTTGAATTACAGATGTAAATTGCCCATTGATCAAATCGTATGAGTTCGACAAATGACCATCCCAATCTATTTGAAGTATTTTTCCAGAAAAAGTAGATAAATCATCATCCAACATACTGAAATTATCATCGGCATAAATAAGTAAAAAACGTGACGAAATATAACCAGTACTTGGATCGTTAAAAAATACAATGGAATTTTGCTTTTGAATATCAGATTGGCATGACGCAATTGGGACTACAAGTACAAGAACACTATCAGCATAATAAATCGAATCAACATGGTCCCAAAGAGGACTAAGATTAGGCAAGATCAATAATAAGGAATCAAATTCCAACGTATCGCTCCTTGAAATTACTTGCCTCGGCAATGATTTGTAATGTGCCTTCGCATTTTCTACTGAAAGGGGCTCTTTGTATTCTAATTTATTACAAACCTCTACTTTAGAAGTGGTTACCGGAATTTGGTCTTTTCCACATGAAAAGGAAATAAAAATAAACAAAAAGAACAAAATGAATGAATTACAGAATTGAAGAAATTGATGTTTCATATTAATATGTGTTGTAGGTTTTGCAGGAGCTTAAATGCTGCCGACCTCACCTTGTTAATAAATCTAGGGTACCAGGTTGTTAATTTCAACAAGCGGTTATGTTCAAATATTTGAACACAAAGATAATAGTTTTTAGTTTATTTGAAAATAGAACTTTAACTCTTGGCAATCGTATGAATCCTGTTCTATTCTTACGAAGGGTGCATTCCAAATCGTCGCATTATTGCATAAATTGATATGTTTGCGGTTAAAACATCTGACAAAACAAGAATGTCTGCGATTAGTCGAGAGTAAATGCCCGGAACTGTACTAGTTGAAAGACTCAACTAGGCCAATATTCTCCACCTGAAATGGCGTTCCAACCCAAGCCCAAACTAATATGGCGCAAAAGGCTTGCTGCATTTGGAGGCTTTGAGCAAGGAATATTACCAGCAAATCGAGTGCGGTGAGTATTACACCAAACTCAACCCAGTAATTTTCATCGGAATTTTTGATTTCAAGTTCTCACGAGGCAACAAGTACCCTTCACATTATGCCGTCTGTGATATCGAGAATGGGAGCACACGATCAAAAACATTGACTTTCAGGAGGAGATTGAAAACCTATAGCCCCCCACCTCCTACCGATCCGCCGAAGGCGCCCTTCCAAGGTGTTTTTTATAACACTTGCTGAATGCATGGATATCCGAAAACCCGGTCTCCAGGGCAATGTCCGTTAACGACATAGCGCCCTTTTGGATCAGTTCCAAGGCATGCGCCAGGCGTTTTTTCAGCAGATACTGATACGGACTTTCAGCATACGTTGCCCTGAACAAGCGGAAAAAATGGTATTCTGAAAGCCCTGAAAATCGTGCTACCGAGGCTATATCCGGAATTTCAGCAAAATGAGCGTCCATAAACGCCTTTCCCGATTGAAGTCGTTTAAACAAATCTTTTCGGGTAGCGTGTTTTACCGAAGGTACCCGGCGTAACGCGGCAACGATCGGCCGGTGATCTTCGATCAGGCGTTCTGCCAAACTGTAATAAAAGGCTTTACTGAATTGCTTCGGGCGCTCGGCATGATGGTGAAATGACTGTCCCAGACCGGTTAACAGGCTGCCCAAGGCCGTGTCGGCTGCTGCGTATTGGTTTTCCAAAAATGCTTCCGAAGAAAAAAACGTTTCGATGGGTAGTTCATCCGCAGGTACTCCAGGGCGTTGCAGATCGCCGGCTACTTCTGCTAGCAAAGCCAGGGAGAGGTTGATGCAAATTCCGAAGACCTCTTCCCGGCTGTCGATCCGGACC
The DNA here is from genome assembly GCA_016787465.1 of Saprospiraceae bacterium. Classification (GTDB taxonomy): domain Bacteria; phylum Bacteroidota; class Bacteroidia; order Chitinophagales; family Saprospiraceae; genus M3007. The sequence goes on from JAEUUR010000463.1 coordinate 7,399, forward strand.
GACCCTTCTGCGTGTTGATTTGCCAGCAGGTAATCGCCCTGGTTCAGCACATAACCGGTGTTATTGATCCGGTACATTTCCGTGCCTTTTGCTACATATTTGATGGAAAAATTTCGGAACGGCAAACGGCAGTCAATCTCCCGGATCATGGAAAAATCCATGAGGTTGCCGTTTCGAATTTCAGCCTGTTCATCGGTAATTAGTACGACATTCATGCAATAAATCAGTTGAAGCAGCACCCGTTCAGCTGGTCAGATGCTGCTTCAAAATTAAGAACTGCATGTCCGAAGCGCCTTCAATCCCTGCCCATTCCTGCCCATTTTTCGACCGAAGGCCCAAAACTGCCTACCTGGCAACCTTCCAGGCGCCCTGAATATTTCCATCGATCTTCAACTCGACGAAGTACATTCCCTGTGGCAGACGTTCCAGCGCATCCAGGGTAAAAACCTGTTCGCCCTGCTGCACGTTTTTTACTTCCTGGCAAACCAGCTTTTTGCCCGACGCGTCGGACAAGGTGATGCTAACTTCTTCGGCATCCTTCAACAGCACGGTATTCAGGTCTAACGCATCGTCAAAAGGGTTCGGGTAAACCTGAACCCCGTCCGCCACCAATTCCAGCGGGGCCTGGGTTGGGGTCATGGCCTGATGGTTGATACACGTGCGCAACAACTCCGTCACCACCGGCAACAGGGTCCATGAATTGTTTTTTGAATCATTGGTGAATACCGTAATACTCAAATCCTTACCTGGAAAATACCAGGAACTGGCGGCATAGGCTAAATCGCCGCCATGGCCTAATCCCTGATTGCCAATAAACGTGCGGCGAAATAAACCCAATCCATACACACCTCCTTGCGCTCCCGGCGCGGTGACAAACGTTTTTGCTGCAGCCAGGCTTGCCGCCGACACCACATCGCCCCGCAAGTACCTCCGCATCCACCTGGTGCAATCGGTCGGAGTGGAAAAATAACCTCCTGCCGCACCTGCTGTTGAATTGAGCGATAGGTAATTGATGTAAAAATTATGTGCATCCTCGGAGATGTTATCGCCAGTAATATCCATCCAAACGTGCGCTACCGGGTCGACCAAGGCCTCAAATGCCGGAATGGAGAAGGACGACAAGCCCAACGGAATGAAAAACCGGTTTCGGATTTCGGTGTAAAATGGGTTTCCTGTAGCTTTTTCAATGATCATACTCAGCAACATGTAGTTGGTGTTCGAGTACGACCACGAGGTACCGGGAGCGAAGAGTGGGGCTTTTAAAAATTGGTTTATGAGTTGCTGGGGCGTCCAGATGGCCGAAATATCAGCCAGCAATGTCGGTTGACATGCGGGGTTTGCCAATACATCATATATACCGCTGGTGTGCTGCATCAGCTGTCGAATGGTGATGTTCGGATTGATGAATTCCATCGTATCCAGCCATTCATACAAACTGTCGTTGAGACTCAACACGCCCTCATCCACCAGGTCAAGAATACACGCCGATGTAATGGTTTTGGTAACGCTACCGATCAGATAGACGTGTGCCGGGGTTACCTCTTCTGCAGGGCTCACGGATGAAATGCCGGAGGCATCGGCCCAAATAGATTCATTTGAAAACTGCATGGCAGCACTCAGGGATTTTACATTTAATACCTGTCGCATACTATCGAGTGTACGGTGCAATAAACTATCAAGCGTCGGATTGCCGGATTGGGCGTGGAGCCGGCAAACGAAGACAAGACAACAAACAACAACAACAAAACGGTTCAATTTATTCATTTTCAAAGCTTTAAAATATTTGACCATAATGCAGCAAATGTATCCGGGTTCATATTGTTCCGTTTGTCAAATCCTGCAAATTATACCTGGGTTAGAAACTTATGACCTGAATGTATACTTTTGGAGCTTGTCTATGCCTTACCTCTACAGCTCCAAACCCAATTTCATATGTTCCGAGTTAACCTATTCGTGATTGTAAGTTGTATTTTCCAAACAGCTGCTTTATCCCAAAACGATACCACTTTCCAACTCAAAGAGTTTCAGTTGGTTTATCAGGCCGACAGGCTGTCGCCCGCCACTTTTCAGGATGTGGATGCGCCTACACTGATCAGAAAATCAACCGGTCAGGAGCCAAGTTTTATCTTTTCTGAATTACCCTCTATCACAGCTTATTCCGATGCAGGCAACACCCAGGGGTATTCCTACATCCGCATGCGTGGCATCGATCAAACACGAATCAATATCACCTTCGACGGGGTGCCGCTCAATGAGCCGGAAGACCAGGGCGCCTACTTTTCCAATTACCCCGACCTGTTGAATTCCGTCCGTAAAATTCAGATTCAACGCGGGGTTGGAACAAGCAAAAACGGGGTGGCAAGTTATGGCGGTAGTATTCAACTGTTCTCACCCCCTCTCCAGGATTCCAGTCGGCTCAGGGTTGGCCTCGGCTATGGCTCGTTCAATAGTTTCAGGGGGTTTGCAGAAGGTGTAATCCCGTTTTCGAAGAAGCAGGTGTTGTATGCGCGTGCCTCCCGGGTTTCAGCCGACGGGTATAAGTACGATGCCTTCAATCGCTCTCAATCTATTTTGTTGAGCCACGGAATTATGCAGGAAAACGCTTCCTGGAAATTTAATTTGCTGGCGGGCAGACAGGCCAATGGGCTGGCCTGGTTAGGCGTTTCGGATTCGTTGATTGACCTTGACCCGCGCACCAATGGTAATAAAAACGAAGAAGACCAGTTTACGCAATGCCTCGCACAAGTGTTGAATAACAGGCAGTTAAACCCCAGTTCCAGCCTGCAAACCAGCATTTACTACACATACCTCGATGGGAATTACGATTTTGACCTGTTCAATTTTCTTGGAATTAACCCAATAGAATATCAATTCTACAATTACGCCTTCCGTTCCAATTTAGTCGGTTTTTTCAGCAACTATTCGGTTACAAACCGCCATTTCCAATGGACCACCGGGGTTCATGGAAACTTGTATGCCCGGCGGCATACAGGAAGTGAACGAAGACTAGGCATCTTATACCGGAACACGGGTTACAAAAACGAGGCAAGTCTCTTTTCAAAAATAACGTACAATTGGAATTCCTGGCAAATTCTGGCCGACCTCCAACTCCGGCATACCAGCTTCGATTACGCCGGCGCCATCGCATTTGAACAGTTCAATTGGAACTTTTTTAACCCTAAAATCGGTATGACCTATGCGCTGGATGATCGAACCGTTTTTTACCTGAGTTCAGGCAAAACGAGTCGTGAACCTACCCGAAACGATTTGTTCGGAGGGAACGACGAATTGCAGAAGGATAACCAGGGAAATACCCTGATTTATAACCAAACACCTGAAACTGTTTATGATCAGGAAGCGGGTGTTCGATACCGGTCGGAAAAAATGAATTTGAGCCTCAACCTTTTTTATATGTCGTTCAGAAATGAAATCGTGCTCAATGGGAAATTCGGACCCAATGGACTTGCATTGACCAACAAGGTGGATCGCAGTTACCGAAGCGGCATTGAAATGAGCTGCCGTTATGAGATCAACCCCCATTTTTATGTGAGCAATCATTCGGCGTTCAATTACAGTCGAATTGAAGAACAAGGCCTTGCATTTTCTCCCATTCTGACACCGCCGTTAATTGTGAATCAGGATATTACTTATGTACACAAGCGCTTTTCTACCACGCTTTCAGCAAGGTTTCAAGATGAATCCTGGATGGATTTTGCCAATTCAAGTAACCTAGACCGTTATTGGTTGTTGAACGCAAGCATCCATTACACTGGTAACAACCTGAGCCTCGCTCTTTACTGGAACAACCTAACCAACCAACGCTATTTCAACAACGGATATGTTGATTTTGACGGCAGTAAAAAGTATTTCATTCAGTCTCCGTCCAACGTTTATGCCGCCATCCAATACATCTTTTAATGATTGAGGCTTTTGTTTTTGGGAAATTTCTGCCTTTTCACAAAGGGCATGAAGCAATGGTACGCTTTGCGCTCACAAGATGCGATCGCCTAACCATACTGGTGTGTTGCAGCGATCGCGAGCGTGTTCCAGCCTCCAGGCGTGTCAGGTGGATAAACCAAACTTTTATAGCTGAAAAGCGCCTGAAAATTGAAGTATTGAATTATAGGGAACATGATTTGCCGAATACTTCGGTGTCATCACGAACAGTTTCGGAAGCATGGTCGAATACCTTTAAAAAAATGCTGCCAGAAGTATCGCTGCTGATTACCTCTGAGCCTTATGGCGATTTTGTAGCGGAATACATGGGTATTCACCACATTCCTTTTGATTTGGAAAGGCATTTGACACCGGTATCTGCTACAGCTATCCGGGCAGATTTATTTCAAAACTGGAGTTATTTACCCGACGCTGTAAAATCAGATTTTGCCATCAAAGTAGCCTTATCCGGCACCGAATCCACAGGCAAATCAACCATAGCCAAACGCCTGGCTGATCACTTTCACGGAACGCTGGTTGATGAAGCTGGCCGCGAGCTCATCCCCAATTCCAACCATTTTACGATGGATGACCTTGATAACGTTGCGCATGCGCATACGCAACGCATCAGGGCAAGTTTATGCGGAAACAGTCCCTTGATTTTTTTAGATACTACGGTGCATACCACTATTTCTTATGGCCAATTCTTCTTTGGAAAATTGCTTGAAGCATCTGAAGAAATGCTCGAATTGAACCGGCCGCATATTTGTTTGTATTCAACGAAAGATGCGCCATTTATTCAGGATGGCACGCGCCTGTCAGCGTACGAGCGCAATGAATTGGACCGCTCTCACAGGGATATTTTACAAATTCATCAAATTCCGATAATCGAAATTTCAGGCTCTTGGGAAGAGCGGTATGAGTCGGCCAAGCAAACTGTATCTGTGTTTTTAAAGCATCATGTACAAATTTTTTAATCAGCTGAATGCACTCCGTTATGAATGATTTTTTTGCTGTTAACAAAAATTCCTGGAACAACCGGGTGGAAGCACACCTTCAATCTGAATTCTACGATGTACAAGGCTTCCTTGCAGGGAAGTCGTCGCTTAACAGCATCGAGCTTGCACTTTTAGGCAATCTGGAAGGCAAAAAGGTGCTGCATTTACAATGTCATTTTGGCCAGGACACGATTTCACTCAGCAGGTTGGGCGCCTTAGCCACCGGAATTGACCTTTCCGACAAAGCCATTGAAAGCGCCCGGCAACTTGCGGAGCAGACCAAATCGACTGCCCGGTTTATTTGTTGTAATTTGTATGATTTAACCAATCACCTCGACGAGCAATTTGATGTGGTTTTTACCAGTTACGGTACCATCAGTTGGCTTCCGGATTTGGACAAATGGGCGGCTATTGTTGGCGGGTTTCTAAAACCGGGAGGGCGTTTTGTATTTGTGGAGTTTCATCCGGTTGTATGGATGTTCGACGACGATTTTTCAAAGGTTGCCTATTCTTATTTCAACAAAGGGCCAATTATAGAAAGTGAATCAGGCACCTATGCCAACCGGGACGCCGAGTTGACCCTGGATTATGTGTGTTGGAACCACAGCATGTCGGAAGTGGTCAATAGTTTGATTTCCAACGATTTAGAAATTAAATTACTGGAAGAATACGACTATTCACCCTATAATTGTTTCAGGCATACGGAAGAATTTGAGCCTGGAAGGTTCCGGATCAAGCACTTGGGCAACCAAATCCCGATGGTTTTTGCGGTGGTGGCTCAAAAAAAATAAGCATGAGGGAATTAAGCACGATGACCGGCATTTAGTTCGTTTATGGTTTCAAACTGCCTCATGTGATAAGAATTGCTGTTTTATTCTGTTTTTCCCTGGTGGGTTGTTCTCAAGCCCAACCATCTCTCCAGGAACATTTACAAAATTTGGCTGGAATATGGGTAGAGGCCAGGTATTGTAAGGTTTTTTCGAAAACCAGTAGCGCTTTGGCTTCGATGACTGTGTTTGACCCAAACTACCCGGTTGCATTGAGAATTCAGCCCAAAGAACAGGATGACTCCTATTTTAGGATCGGATACGGCGTATTGCACGACCATATGTTGCATCCAGAAATTTCCGGCTGCAAAATCCTGGCAACCGGCGATTCGATTTGCGAACAGTCCTATTTCATGGTGAATTCCCAACGGCCAGACAGTTTGAACTTTTATCGTTTATCGCCGAATGAGGACTTTTTCAACTACGAATGCGATGCCTTTTTTTCGTGGGAATATGGGACAGATACCGTCCTTTTGCTCTATCGGCCTGCTTCGGCTGAGCTCCCCGAACTGACCGTTAGATACGTCCGTGTTGCGCGAAGTTTTAAGGATGACTATCCCTACCCGAATCCGTTGTATTACTTCACCCGTGTTCGATTACTTGCAGGCACTTTTACGGTGAAGGATGCTGCCGGGAAGGTAGTGTGTACGAAGCTCATCATTGGGGAAGATGGAAAAATGGCCGGTTTTTTGCCTTTTAAAAACCGACTTTGTTATTTTTCTACCGATGTTTATTGTGGCCCTCAGGAAACAGAAGATGTGGTGTTGTGTTGCCTTGTCGACGATGCATCGGAGTTCGATTGTGACGCCTATTATTATCATGCTTTGCCTTTCGGAGTATTCCAATTTCTAGAAAGAAAGTACAATGAGGAATCGGAAGAATATGAAGTGGGGAAAGTGAAATATACCTTTATCAAACACGGTTGACATGCTGTTGCTTTGACGCGCTTTGGTCGAAAAGCTGCCTACAAGCACAAAAACCCGACGGCTTGCGCCATCGGGTATCGTATATCTTACCGGAAATGGATGCTGAACTACCAGCGGTCATTATCACCGCCACGGTTGCGGTCGTAACCGCCGCCGCCGCCGCCACGATTGCGGTCGTAACCGCCGCCGCCGCCACGATTGCCGCCGCCGCCGTAACCGCCGCCACGGTTGCCGCCGCCGCCGTAACCGCCGCGACCGCCACCACCACCGCGGTTATCGCGCGGAGGACGGTTTTCCGGAGCTTCTGCCTTTTTAACCACGATCGTACGGCCGTCGAGATCGGTACCGTCCAGGTTTTGAATGGCGCTTTCTGCTTCCTCGTCGTTAGGCATTTCCACAAATCCAAAGCCTTTGGAACGATTCAACATTTTGTCAAAAATGATTTTGCACGACGCAACTTCACCGAATTGTTCGAATAGTGATTGAAGGTCGTTTTCCTGGGTGTCCCAGTTCAATTTAGCAACGAAAATCTGCATTACAAATAAAAATAAGTAAACGAAAAATGGCAAGGGGAATTTAACAAGGCAATGGAATTCTGAATGCAAGAAGACCGTCGACTAATATAATTTCACGCCTTTGGCGCTGCAAGTTTACAATAATTACTCTGAACCTTTGACGATCCTTGTTAAAAACACATTGTTTTTGCAAAACAACTTTAAAAAATATACCCCAGATGGCAAAAAATCAAGCTTTACAGCCACATTCTGACTTGGAAAATCGGGCGAAATTTTGCTCAAAATTGCACCGCCGACATGAATCACTTCAATCCGGTCAATCAATTCGTATTCAGATTCCACCCAAACCACATCGCTCGCAGGGTTCGGACTTACCTTGAATTCCCCCAGCCCCCTGCTGTCCCCCAAGACGCCGGATACGACACCGCCTTTTAATATAACAGGCTTTCTGGTATCCGAAAAACCAATCAATTGTTCATCAGGAGTGATTGCTATCACACGGGTGGCGAACAGGTGCGTTTTCAACAAAGAATCTGCCGGCAATAACTTGTATTTGAACTCGATATGTCCAATTACACCTGAACCGGAAACGGCAAATTGATTGATTCGGGTAATGGCCACATCCAGGCGGCTTTGGCCTGGAAAATCCTTCTGCACATCGAGCAGGTTGCCTGGTGTGCCTAACCAGGATGAAGCAGGAATAAAACGAGGCGCATCTGCAATCAGGGAGGAATCGTAACTGATACTGAACGCCAATCCTTGAATACCGGAAGCTGACAATGACACCGGAATCAGCACAGTTGTTCCTGTTGAAATGGTATCCGCCAACAATTCCAAGCGGGTTTGTTCAATTACCGTATCCAGCGGCGCAGGTAAGGCCCAGGGCGATGTCCGATCAAATTTTCGTATGGCCTGGGTCCAGTGTTTATAAATGGCTGAAGTATCCGATTGATTGATTAAGCCATCGCCATTAGTATCGAAGTTTTTGAAGTTAATATGCCTGCGAGCGGTGCTTTGTGGCCAATCATTGGAATCGTCTCCTTGCCAAATTTCATCACCATTCAGTCGAGGTTCATGGCCGGCGCCGATGCCCAGCCCGAGATAAAGCAAATCAAAATGATTGACCACGTTGTTGTTATCGGCATCACCTGGCCACACACATTCAGACGTTGGGAGTGAATAAGGGGGTATATAGGCATACAGTTCTGAAAAATAGGAATTACCAATGCTTTTTTGAACCGTGTATTCACCAGCTTTGGCAAACAAAAACTGATCGTCATCATAAAAATTCACGTTGTCAATCGCACCGTTGGCCACAACATATTGGTAATCAGGCTCATCCAGTGCGATGCGCCGGTAACCGTCTGCTTCGCAGGAGGGTTGAAAAAGCCGGGCGCCACTAAAGGTGGAATAATCTAAACTGCCAGAACCATAATTTACCTGGCCGTTTACTCCGATAAAGCCCAGATCTCCTTCCGTTTCATGCACCATCCTGGGTGTGGAGTATCCTCTCCTGAACCGGATGAAATTGTTAAATGCACTTGCCTCCTGACTTTCAAAACAAAGTTTGAACAAGGGTACGGCACTCGACAAACTGAAAGTGGTGGACTCCCAATGAAAATCGAGCCAATTTGAATTTACCGTAAAATTCAAATTGTAATTGACGGAGGGATGAACAACTTCCACTGACTTAAACTCTGGCCCCCAAAATGACCATCCAATCCCGAAATTCACTTTATCCAGATAGGCAAGGTTACTTCCCGACACTTCCACACAACTGTCCAAATTGGCGTTCGAATTCAAATCTTTGATGAGAAACCTGGGCAGGTTGTATTCAAATTCTTCGGGCAATTCAGGCGACGGCTTGGGCAATAATACAGATGCAGGCCTGACTTCCGAACACCCTTCCGCATCCGTAACGGTAACATGGTACAAGCCATTTGGCAAATTAAATTGCCTGTCCAAAATGTGATTTGAAGTAATT
>JAEUUR010000286.1 GCA_016787465.1 Saprospiraceae bacterium
AGACCCTTCTACAAATCAAAACGCCGTTCAACATTTCGTCGAACGGCGCGGGTAAGTTCATAGTTATATTGCGTATGAATTATTTGGCTACCATGAGTTTTAACACTTCTGCCTTTCCATTCAATACATTTTCCAGTCGAATAAAATAAGGGCCTGGTGGCAGGCTTGAAACATCGAGAAAATTGACGTTATTGCCTTGATTTACAACAACTTTTGATCCTGAAATTAATGAGCCGCCCAAACTGTGCAAGGTGAGCCGCGCTTCAAACGCTTGTCCGGCGTTCTCAAAAATCACCTCTACCAGGGAACTTGCAGGGTTTGGAAAAGCAGTGAAAGGACGGGATGCAAGATAGGGATCATTCAGCCCTACAGACATTGGCCAATAACAATCAGATGCAACCACATACGCATCGTCAACCAGGTTTAATTTTCCATAACCGCTGAACATGGAGGCAGTCATTACATCTTCGTTCGCTCCCAACCAGTCTTGAAGCAAAGTGGCAAATACTTGTCTGTAATCGTGCTGCAACCCTTGCAATTGATTATCGTTTGTCAGGTTATTGAGATTGACATTGGTGCCCAACACACCTGCTTTTACATTTTTGCCAAAAACCATCATTGGAGCTAAGGTGCCGTGATCGGTACCATCGGAGCCGTTTTCAGCGGCACAGCGGCCAAACTCCGAAAAAGTACATGTCAAAACCATGTCTGAAAGCCCCAGCCCTTCGAGGTCGTCATAGAAATACTTAACAGATTCTGCTACGTTTTGAAGCAAGTCGGCATGATCGCCGGTGGTTGGGCTGCCACCGTTAATTTGTGCGCTATGGGTGTCGAAGCCATTGATCATGCACAGATAAATTTTGGTTTTGCATCCGCCTTTGATCATCCGGGCAATCGTTTGCAATTGATTGGCCAATTGGCTATTGTTGGTAGTGGGGTAGGGGCTTAAGGAGTTGGATCCAGCCGCGAAAACCTGTGAAATTCTCGCAGCATACAGGTTAGTACTTTGCTCGACATTCATGATATACGCCAGCTCTTCCCCTTGCTCTGTGTCTGGAATATTCAAAATCGGTGCGCCGCCAATGGATTGGATCAAACTATAGAAGCCGCCCGCATCCTGACCGCTCAGGTTGATCAGATTTTGATGTTCAGTTTCGGTATGAAAGCCGAGGGTTGGGTTTGGATTCCCGATTTGAATGCCAAGCGGGTCGGGCATTTCAGGTGTTGGAACGCCAACAACATCTGGATAAAATGCCTGAAGCGAACGGCCCATCCATCCGGACCTGAGGTTGCTGTTGGCTGGGGTTGTGTCTCCTCCAGCCATCCAAAGATCAGTGCCTTTGAAGTGAGATTGGTTCATATTCTCGTACCCGACTCCCTGCACCATCGCGGCCATTCCACTTTCATACATCTCCTTAAATTTGATCATGGAGGGGTGCAAACCTACTTGTTCATTCACACCAAGGGTTGTATCGAGGTTAATCAAATTTGCTTCCGGAAGAGCTATTGCTGTTCGCAGGTTTTTGTAACGGTCGTATTGATTCAGCGGGATAAAGGTATTCAACCCGTCATTTCCTCCTTTTAACTGAATCAGCACCAGAATACGGTCTTCTACACCATCACAGTTGCTTAGGATGCGTGCCATTTGGGTATTGGCAAATGAGCGCATGGCCACTCCGTTAACGGCAAAGGATGAAACAGCTGTTGCCGTGGGAAATATTTTTAAAAAGTTACGCCTTTTCATTGTTTTTAAATTTTTACATGACAAGCGGCCTCCACGCCGAACAGCAAACGAGTGTGTTCAGGTAAGATTTGGTAAGCCTGGAAAAAATACTTGACTTTAAAACGTTTGGTATTCCGGTGAATACATGATGGCATTGATCAGACGTTCCAATGCAATTTTGACTTCCGTTGCATTGTTTGTGGTGATATAATTCTGCCATTCATAAGTCCAATCTGCCGGAGGCAGGTTGTCGAGAAATACGGTATTGTGGAAATAATTGAAACGGTCGGTATCGATCTCTTCCGGCAACATATATTTCAACAGTTCTTCAACAAGCACCTGCGAATCGCTTGGGTCGGAAATCACGCCGCTCGTTTTTACCCAGGGAGCAATATCAAGTTTGACGCCCAGCGCTGTATTCGTTGATCCGCCAATAGTTAATTTGCCGGAGAGTAACATGGCCGGTAATTTGTAACGGGCAATGATGGTACTCGAATTGAACCAAGCCCGGGAATAGTCCGGATCCTGATAAAAACCTGGATAACCGGCTACATCGCTGGGGTTGAATGGACTGTAATTTGCCAAACCAAATGCGCGTTGCGCTAAACCGCGTTCGTGGAAAAGGTAGTTTTGACCGGGTTGAGTAGCCAAAGGTACCGGTTGAAGTCCGAAAAAACTTAGGGCATGGTATCCCAATTCAAGAGGCGATTTAATGATACCGCCGATGATTTCATCTTTGTTGTCAGAATCGTCTGCGTCAAAAAAGTGTTGACTTTGAAGCAGTCGGTCCAACACAGGTTTTATTTCAAAATTATTAGAAATCAAGGTGTTGGATAGCGGAACAATAATGTCGGTTTCGATTTCGGCACTGATGTTTTTGCTGACAAAAAAACGGTACAACCTGCGGCACAAATTTTTGGCTGTTTCCGGCTGCGCAAAAACCATGTTGACAAAATTGTCTAATTCAACCCACATACCTGCGGCATTAGTTGCGCCGGTAATCACTGTGTTCTGGAATTTGGAACTAAAGGTTTTAGAGCCTTGAGCATGCACGTTAAAAGAAGTTACGCCTCGCGGAATGCCGGTTTCTGGGTCGACTGAGGTTCTGTTGCCGGAAACGCGGAAACCTGTAAATACTTTTGCAGCCTGAACAATATCGTCTTCGGTATAATTCGTATAGTCGCCGGGCCCAATTTGAGGCCCTTTCCCGATGGTGAACAACTCCAGAAATTCACGGGCGAAGTTTTCGTTCGGATTGTTTGCCGTGTTTTGATGGTTGTTCAGATACAACAACATCACATTGTCGGTTACAATCTTGGTAGCCAGCTTTTTGAAGTTGCCCAAAGCCCCCCAACGCAACAAAGACAAGTAGTCAAAGAAGTGTTTGCTGCCGTAGGTCTGGTTGGTCAACGCCATGTATTGGTGCCAGAAAATTTGCATTTTATGTACAATCCCTGGATCTTTCATTGCTTCATCCGACCACCAGCTTAACACGTAACGTCGCAGCACGAAATCCTGATTGGGGAGATTGGCATTATCCGTTCCCGGCAATGGCAATATCCAAGTTGTATTTTCATTGGTTGTGGTTGCCGGATCGTCATAAATAGGTTGGGCGTTGGTCAGGCTGTATGCTTGCAGCAATGATGTAATTGCTTGTATTGCCGTTTGATTGGCAAATTGGTCAACCTTGGATTTGTTGTAAACGAAGCTGCAACGCCTTAGTAAATGTGCGGCTCTACGATGGCCCAATGTGCCTTGTAACGGTGAAAGAGATGCCATTTTCAGATTGAATTTTACGTGAATGATTCAGTCTCATTGGTTTTCTGAAGCAGTGCGTACGACAAATTCTTTGACTCTAAAGTACATGAAGGGTTTAATATCCATTTACATTTTTTTTTAAAATCATTTTCATTTGATAAAACAGATGCACAACCTGATCTTTAAATACCAACAAAAAGTCCGAATCTTTCTCAGAGAAAAATTCGGACTTTTTAACATTTAGTAACATCGAATTATCTGACAAGTGTCACACTCCCGCTCCACTTTTCAGAATTTCCATCAATAAATTGAATGTCAGCCTGCCAAATAAAGACGCCGGGCGAAGCTGTTTCACCATTAATCTGGCCGTTCCAACCGGAAGTTGGGTCGCCTGGATTAAATCCTTCTTTCATAAAAATTAACTGCCCCCAACGGTCAAAAATGCGCAACCAGTTTACCTGTTCAACATCTTCGCCGCCCAAAATGGTAAAAACCTGATTTGCTGAATTTACCGCGTTTGGCGCAAACACATTTGGCGCATATACGTAACGCTCCTTGGTAACAGACACAATGCGTTCGTCTTTTGCTACACAACCATTCGAATCTACCACGGTAACATGATATTTGAAGGAGTTCAAAGGCATATACGGACAGGATTCGCACATCATTACCGTGAGCTCGTCAGGGGTTACTTCCAGGTTTTTTAACCTGTCCGGTTCCGATAGGTTCAATTCTTGAACGAGTTGTATTTCTGTTCCCAGGTGTATGGTAGTGTCCTGACCCAAGTCTAAAATCCAGTCAGCCGGTTCATTCACTATAAAAACAGTATCCCAACGACATTCATCGGCACTTTCGATCGTCAGTCGGTGCTCGCCCGGGGTCAAATACCTGAATTCCGGTGATACCAGAAAATCATCGTTATCCATGGCGTATAAAAATGGCGGCAATCCCGCGTTCATGGCGCCGATTTGAAGAAACCCGTCATTAAATCCGTAACAAGTAATGTGCTTGAGTGTAAAATCTGCCACTTTGGGTGTATCCGGCTCTCCTACATGGATTTGGATATCGGAAGTACATCCATTTTGATTATTGGTAACAATGAGTGTGTAAGTTCCTGTTTTGTCCACTGCCAAGTTGTTGGTATTGGCGCCTGAAACAATGTGTCCCAAGCTGTCAGCTGACCATAAAAATTCAAAACCACTGGCGGCCTGCACCTCTACCTTCAACGCAGCCGGATCACCTGAGCAAGTCAGGTGGGCAGTGGTATCCGCTTCCAGCACCGGCCTGAATGAGTCGTCGAGTATTGCCACTGAAAAAGGAATGGTGCAAGCTGGAGTCTGGTTGCAGGAATTAGCTGCCTGAACACAAATTTGTCCGCCGACATCTCCAAAGGTGATAAAAACGGAATTGCTTCCAGGCCCGGATACCGTGGCCGGCAAAGGAAGTGTATCGATCATGGCGCCGGGCGGTCCGCTCCAGATGTAGGCTGATGCGCCAAAAACTTCCGTAACCGAATATTTCATTGTTGCGCCCGGACAAACTTTGTCGGCGCCCGTAATGCTGCCAACCTGTCCTAGCGGCGGTTCAAAAACGGCGCTCTGAGGGCCAACGCTTACAGAAAAATCGCATTGATCACCGGCAAATCCATCAATCAACAGAAAGTAGTTGTGACCCGGTGTAAGTGGAACATTTAAAGCTACTGGTAGGATGCCCCCGTCGGGTTCTCCCTTATCACAAGCGATGGGCAAGCCCATACAATCTTCATAAAGCGCTATTTGAACGCCATCGCCATTTGAGCAGTTAAACGGTGTGACAATAAATTCAGCATGATCATCGCCGGCAATAAACCCAAGCCACTGGGCATTTTCAACGGTGCCGCAAAAATTGGGGACTACATCGGAAGGAAATCCGGTCGTATTGCCCACAAAACCGTTAAAGTTACAATTGATGCATGCTGTTGCACAGGTAGTCGCCGGACTTCCACCCGCGCATGCAGGCGGGAGTTGCGCAAAGGCGACTGTCGAAAAAAGGCATAATATAGTAATCGGTAGAAGGATTGATTTCATGATCGCAGGTTATGATTTGATGAGTTTGATGACCTCCGCCGCTCCGGTTCGGCGATTTTCAAGTCTGACAAAATAGGTCGCTGCCGGAAGTGTACGAACATCCAGGAAATACCTGTTTGTGCCAGGCTGAACATTAACCAGCATGGAAGAAACGACAGCTCCGCCAAGGCTGTGGACGGTGAGTTTTCCCTCAAAGGGCTGGTGGGCATGGAAACTCACTTCAGCACGAACTACCGCCGGATTGGGTGAAACTTTCATACTGTTTTTAACGATGGCGCCTTCCCAAACATCCACGGTGCCACCAATGTAACAATCCGGGCTAACCACAAAATTGGCATCGACAAAGGGTAGTTTGGCGTAATCGGTGAAAAGGGTAGTGGCCAAAACCTCGTTGCTGGCGCCAAGCCAATCCTGCAGGAGGGTAGTAAATACCTGGCGGTAATCAAATTGCATACCCTGGAGTTGATTGTCGCCAGCTAAATTGGCCAGGTCAACATTGGTTCCCTGGACGCCGGCTTTAATGGCCTCGCCAAATATGAACATGGGCGCCAAAGTGCCGTGATCTGTACCTTTGGATCCGTTTTCACGCGCACAACGACCAAATTCAGAAAACGTACAAGCGGCCACCTGTTCACCTAGCCCCATTTCGTGCAGGTCGTTAAAAAAGTACCTCACGGCATCCGACAAGGTGCGTAGCAAGTCTGCATGGCCGCCTTCTGTGACAATGCCTTCAGGCGCCAATTGGTCGCCGTGGGTATCGAATCCGCCCATGTTGCACAAATAAATTTTGGTTTTACATCCGCCTTTGATGAGCCGGGCTACCGTTTTGAGTTGGTATGCAAGCGTGGTTTGAGGGTATGAGGTGATGGCATTCGAGCCGGCATTGAATGCCTGGGTAATGTACACGGAGTATTCGTCGACCGCTTTTTCGACGCCCATGATGTATTCAAGTTCGTCGCCATATTCTGAATCTGGTAAATTGGCCAGTGGCGTCCCACCGATGGTTTGCACCAAGGTGTAGAAACCTGCCGGATCCTGTCCGTATAAATTGATGACATTCTGGTGATCGGTTTCTGCATGGAAGCCAAGTGATGGGTTGGGGTCGCCGATCTGAATACCCAATGGATAAACCTGATCCGGGGGAATTGGCGCTCCCTGAATGTTGGGGTACATGGCTTGCAATGCCCTGGCCATCCAACCCGAACGGATGTTGAAATGATCGGGCGTACCATCTCCACCGCTCATCCATAGGTCGGTACCTTTAAAATGGGAACCGTTCATTGATTCATACCCGACCGCCTGAACGATGCTCATCCAGCCTTTATCATACATTTCTTTCATGCCCGACATGGTAGGGTGCAATCCGACCTGATCGGCAGACGGAAGCGTGTTGTCGAGGCGAATGAATTTTTCCGGCCCTGTTTCCGGCACTTTGATGATTGGCCTTAACTCGGCATATGCGTCGTATTGTGGAATTGGTATCACACAGTTTAAACCATCGTTTCCGCCTTTAAGCTGAATTAGAACCAATACCCGGTCATTAATACCGTCGCAAGAATTTAGTACTTGTGATATTTTTGAATTGGAGAACGGCCGCATCGGGAAACCGTTTACCATAAACGGACTTACACTGGCGGCGGGGAATATTTTGAGAAAATTTCTTCTTTTCATATCAGGATTACATTGATGTGAATTTAATTTCAGACAAATTGGATTTGAAAGATTTCGCAGATGGAATTACTTGATTTACTCCTACGCATGGAGGTGGCAACGCCTACATGACTTGGTATTCAGGTGCAAAAAGCACGCTGTTAATCAGTCGTTCAAGTGGAATTTTCACTTCAGAATCATTTCCGGTGGAAAGGAAAGTCTGCCACTCATAAGTCCAGTCGGCGGGTGGCAATTGATCAAGAAAAACGATGTCCAGATAATGGGTAAACCTTTCGTTATCGGGTTCTTCCGGAAACAGGTAATACAATAATTCCTGCACGAGCACATAAGAATCCTCCGGGTTTGAAATAATCCCTGAATCGCGTACCCAAGCGGCAATGTCCAATTTAGTTCCAATATCATCACTGGCTCCGCTACCCCAGGCATGTGTGCCGGTGAGCAATACTTGCGGTAATTTGTACCGTTGCACAATGGTTGCTGAGTTGAAAAACTGCCTGTTGTAGGTAGGGTCCTGATAATAACCGGAATAGCCGGCCACATCCCAGGGATAAAAAAGCGGCATGCCTGCACGACCCAGCATTCTTTCAATCACTGCGGCATTGTAAAAATCAATGTAGTGTGTTTTGTTGTCGGTGATGGGATCGGGAATGGGTACCTGGAAAAAAGTAAACGCCTGCATGGCCAATTCCAACGGCGATTTGATCAATGCGCCAAATATTTCATCAGCATTGTCGGAATCATCCACATCATAAAAATGTTCACTGGCCAACAATTGGTTTAGCACCGGTTTTAGTTCGAAATTATTTGAAACCAGTGTTTGGGCTAATGGCGTAATGATTTCATCTTCAATTTCTTGTGAAACATTTCTGGTTACGAAATAACGATATAACCTCCTGCATAAATTTTTTGAACCTTCCGGCTGAGAAAGCACCAGATCGACAAACGCGCTTAATTCCGCCGTCATGCCCGCTACATCATTCGTTGGCGCACTGATGGTAGCGCCACCTAACCTTGGGCTGAATGTTTTAGGGTCAAAGTCGTGGCTTTGCGCGTATGCTTTGCCCGCCGGCAAGTTGGTTTCCGGATCGATATTGATGTGCCGTTGTGCATGGTTAAATCCTGAAAACACCCTCGCAGCAGCAATAACGTCGTCTTCTGTGAAGGTTGTGTAGTCGCCAGGGCCGGCTGCATCGCCTCGGCCGACAGTGAATAATTCAAAAAATTCTCGGGCAAAGTTTTCGTTTGGATTTTGCGCGAAATTCTGATCGTTATCCAGATAGGTGAGCATACAATTGTCTGTAACGATCTTGAGAATCAGCTTTTTATAATTTCCCAATGCACCCCATCGGAGCAATGACAAATAATCAAAAAACTGCATGCTGCTACCGCTGGCTGCGTCTACAGTTAAATATTGATGAAAGTACATAATCATTTTGTGTGTGATACTTTCATCGTGCAGGGCTTCATTGACCCACCATCCTAAAACGTAGGGCGTGAGTTCTGCATCATCGGCGGGCAGGGTAGCGCTTGGGGGTTGAGGCGGGTTGATCCAGGTGACAGGCGCCCCTGCGCCAGCTGCATAAACAGGTTGGTCCAGCAAAGGCGCGGGTGATACAAGCAACGCATTAACAGCTTCAGAAGCCGTCATGTTTGCCCATTCATCCACCTTAGCACGCGTGAAACGGAAAGAGGTGCGGCGGAGTAAATGCGCTGCCTTTCTCCGCCCCAATTGTCCCTGGAGAGGATTTAAAGATGCCATGGGATAAGGAAGAAGTTTTGGCCTGAATGTGATGAACAAATAAATTACCGGCACAGGGTGACGGGAGACACCTGTTATCAATCAGGAATAGGTGAATAAATCGGTTTACAAAAATGGCAGGCTTTCCGAGGGCGGGATGTCAGAGGCTCGCAGGGTGCGAGATAGTTGAACGACCGAAGGGATTAAAAGGTTTCTGTTGACAGGCAAAATGCCCTGGGGATTGACTATTAACGAATCGTTTAACAAAATATTGGCGCGCAGTAAAAAAAAGTAAAAACAAACTGCCAACTGGGTACAAATAAAAATAATGTAAGATTATAACGCAAACAAAACCAAAGGGATAGATTTTAGATGTTCTCGGATATTGGAAAAAAAATTCCCGAACTTTTTCACAGGGAAAAAATTCGGGAAATAAAATATGCCTGCTGGAGTCGTGTAGAAACCAGTAAGTTGATCAATTAGTGGCGAACAACTACTTTTTGAGTAGCGAATTGATTGCCAAGGTTCAAACGAGCGATGTACATGCCATTGTTCAAGTCAGAAACATTGATCGTGGCGGTACCTTCACCTGCGCCCATAGTAACCGGAGGTGTGCTGCGAACAACGCGGCCTTGAAGGTCGTACAATTCAACCCAGCTTTCTTGTGTACGGGTAGAAGTGAATTGCAATACCACGCGGTCGTTGGCTGGATTTGGCGTTACAACGAATTTCATTGATTCAGGAGAAACATTGGTTGTGCTGGTTGCCAAAGCCCAAGCAGTTGGGTAGCCTACGTAACGGATCTGGTTGTCGCCTGATTCAGTATCAATGTCAGAGCTGTTCAAGAATGTCAATGGAGAGAAATCCGCCTGGAAAATTGCGTGTACTTTGTCGTCAGCCCATTTTGCAGTGCTGTTGAAAATACACTCAAGGTACGGGATTTCAGTTGAGTCAGAACCAAGCAGATCAGGATTCAACAATGGACGTGGTGCATTCCAGTTTTGGCCCAGATCTTGAGAAGCGCAAAGCCATGGTTGACGGTAGTTAAACCCGCTGTTCAGGTCAAGATACAATTCGTTTACAGTAGAATAAACAACGATCAGGTTGCCGTCATTGTCAATAGCACCTGCAGGGTGTGAGCTCAGGCCCAAGCCGTAGTTTGAAATTGCATTTTGCCCAATTTCCAAGAAGCCACTGTTGTCAACGTCGGGGCAAAATCCGGAGATGAAACCTGCGTTATCGTCCATGAGGCTGTTCCAGTAAACAATACCGATGTTGGTACCTGGGTAGTACGACCAGCCTGTATCGTCGATGATAGAGTCGTTGACATAGGTAGCGCCGTACCAAACGTGTGTGATACCATCTTTTACCAGAATATCGCCAGTGCCATCCGTAGTGAAGATGTCATAAATGCTGGCTGGCTGGTTTGGATCGGGTGGCAACGTAGTTGGGTCGTAACCTGAATTAACTACATATTTATCAAGTGGGAAGTCGTTTACAATGCGTGATTCCCAAGTGGTACCATTGTCAGAAGAAGTGAAGGCCAGGCAATCATTCCATGTGTTCAAAACCAGAATAGATACGTCGTTGCCGTCAGCATCAATTTGGTAACCTTCAACATCGGTGCCGCTGAAATGGTCAGAGTCAATACCTGGCAACAAAGCGCCCTGGATATCCCATGTCGCGCCGCCGTCTGTTGAGCGGTGGTAGATTACCACGCCGTCCATGCCTTGGAATGCGGTGCCGCCATTGCCGGTTGGCATGGTAGAGCAGATCATGTGGATCGTTTTGCCATCGGCTCCGCCAACAGCTGCGCGGCTCCACAATACTGTTGTTGGGCTTGGGATATCGCTTTCTGTCCATGCAGTTGCACCGCTGGCGCGTTTAGCCATACGGATAACGCCGGCGCCCAAGTGAGCAAAAGTGTATTCAGTACCGTCAGGGCCAACGCAAAGGTTTGTAAAGCCGGTACGTGCAGATTCTGTACGTGCAGAAGGAGAAGGGCCCCAAACACCTGCAGTGGCATTGTTATAACCTGTGCCGCGATCAGGATAGCCGTCCGGGTTGATGCTGAGTGTAAATACGCCGGCAACATTGCCGTTGCCGCTGTTGTACACACGGTGGCCTGAACCGCCATTCGATTGAAGATCATATACCGTGGCGCCAACTACATCGAGGCCGAAATTGCCGGAAGGTGGAACAGATTCAGCCAAATTACCAGTGGCAGTTTCGAAACCCGTGTAGGCAGTTTTAACGGCTGGAACAGCTTTGCCGGGCTTAACAGGTTGAATTTTTGGCAGGTTTGTAAAACGTTGCGCAAAAACCATCGCACAGCTAAACGTGAAAAGGACTGTGAGTAAAAGGTTACGTTTCATGTTAAAAAAGCAAGTTTAGTTAATTACGAAGGAATGTCTCAGAATGGTCAAGGGGGAGGAGTTTGAGGCAAGAAGCCCAAAGGTATTATAAATCGAGCTTTAAACGGTAAACATCTGCCGTTCAAAATCGCCTAATTTTTACATTTAGAACATTTGCTGATGGTATAGTTGCTATTTGTAAAATTTTAAAATGTTGATTTATAATGGTTTATTGCCCGAGCCGATTTGGTTATGATTGACCTGGAATCGCTTTAATTAACTTCTTTACATATTCAGTAGGCGGGTTTTCAAAGAGATCATCTGCAATGCCCAACCCTTCCTGCTTGCCATCCTTCATGATCAACAGCCTGTCGCACATTTGTTTTATGACGCTCAAGTCATGTGAAATAAACAAATAAGTCAGGCCGAACTTCTCCTGCAAATCCATTAATAAATTTAAAATGGTCGCTTGTACTGAAACATCGAGCGCAGAAACCATTTCATCACAAACCAAAAACTGAGGCTCCAATGCCAGCGCACGCGCCAGACAAATTCTTTGTCGTTGCCCACCAGAAAATTCATGCGGATACCGGTTAAACTGATCTGCCGACAATCCTACCGTTTCCAACAATTCAATGGTTTTTGCTTTTCTGTTTGTTGCTGACCCATGCAACCTGTGTACTTCCATCGGTTCTGCAATGGCGTTGCCAATTGTCATTCTGGGGTTTAATGACGAATAAGGGTCCTGAAAAACGACCTGGATCGCTTTTCTATAGGGTAAAAATTCGGGTTCACTTAATGAAAGCAACTCAACATCGTTATAAAAAATACGACCTGCCTGTGCAGAAGTGAGCCGGGCAATCGATCTGCCCAGGGTGGTTTTACCACAACCGGATTCTCCTGCCAAACCAAAGGTTTCACCGGGATAGATGTCAAAACTGACATCGTCTACGGAATGGAGCCAACTGGTTGTTATGCCAAATACGTTTTTTTTATCCGGGTATTTTACACGGAGAGATTCAATTTTGATCAATGGTTGTTGATCAAGCAAACTGTTGCGCCGCTTTTCCAATGCTGAGGAATTAATTACCCGAACATCATATTTGTCATTATCCAAAAATTGCTGAATGGTCGGCAGTCGGTTCAGTTTGTGTTTCAATGACGGCCTGCAAGCAATCAAACCTTTGGTGTATGGGTGGACAGGATGTTGGAAAACCTCTTGTACGAGTCCTTCTTCTACCAATTCCCCTTGATACATCACGGCCACCCGGTCGCACAATTCATAGATGACGCCTAGATCATGGCTGATAAAAATCATAGACAACCCGCTCGTTTCCCGTATTTCTTTCAATAGCTCCAAAATTGATTTTTGAACGGTGACATCCAGTGCTGTCGTTGGCTCGTCGGCTATTAAAATGGTAGGTTGGCATGAAATAGCCATGGCGATCATCACCCTTTGTTTTTGTCCGCCACTGATTTGGTGGGGGTAAGCGTTGAAAATGCGCTCCGGATTGGGGAGTTTTACACTTTCGAACAAACGAAGGGTTAATTCCTTGGATGACTTATAGGAGATTTTCTGGTGGATTTGGATGGCTTCCGTGATTTGATGTCCACATTTAATGACCGGATTAAGCGAGGTCATTGGTTCTTGAAAGATCATGGCGATTTCCTTTCCACGTATGGTTTGGAGCGTTTTTTCAGGCGCCTCGATCAGATCAATCGGAATTTCTGCGGCATTTTTTTGAAACAGAATTTTACCGGAGGAAAACGCTGCAGGCGGCATCGTCAGCAGTCGCATGATCGACAGTGCGGTTACCGATTTTCCGGAGCCGGACTCTCCCACAATGCCCAGCACTTCTCCTTTTTTAAGGTTCAAGTTCAAGTTTTTGACTGCATGAACCGACTTTTGTTCAGTTTTAAATTCAACCGAAAGGTTTTGAATGGACAGGATGTCAGTCATGGTGCTGGAAAATTGAGGGCATGATAAGGAATCAGGATGCGTTACCTTCCATGGAAAGTACACATTCGTTTTGGTTCCAGCCGATCGAGATATTTCCGCCGGTTTTTAACCATTCAACCAGATTGGCTCCCATCAGTTCTGCGCGCCATCCGTCGAGAAACATGTGGTCGAAAGTGTCTGATCCAGATTTAAGCCGGTTAAAATCGGGTCTTGGGAATAACAACGCTGCGCTGATTTCATGTTCCAGGCATTGCTTTTTTACGAAATGGTAAAGCAATTCCATTGTCCATTCACGCTCAGGCTCCTCCGGTAGCGGCCTTGGGATTCCGCTGAGGATTTCTTTTTCCTGATCCGTTGCCGGCGCTTTCCACAATTCCTGCCATGCCTCAAGGTGCTTCTTCCAAACGCCTTCATGCATGGTCCTATTGGATTTAAAGGCATTAGGCCCACCTTTGGTGGCACGCAATACAGTTGTAATATGCCTGCTTTGCAAAACTGTTTCTTTGGGTATGTTCAACTCGTTAGCCGTACGAATACGCCAGCGGTAAAGCCGCATTAGAAAAACCTTTTCACGCAGTTCCAACTGGTGCACCAGATCGTTAGCAAACAATTCTTTGTCGGGGTCCACCTTGTAAAATGAGGCGCTTTCCCATTTCCTGTTTTCTTCCCTGGCCCAAGATTCGCGATGGAGCCGGCGAAGTTTTTGAGTCAGTTTTTCATGAAGACCGGGCAGGTATTTGACATCTTCAATGGCGTAATCAATGGCCTTCGGATCCAAAGGCCGGGCCTCCCAGTCGGCTACGGTATGACTTTTGGCCAGTGAAACTTTCAGTTCTTTTTCTACAATTTTGCCAAACCCGCTGGGGTAATTATAACCTACAAAACCGGCAGCGATCTGGGTATCGAAAGTGTTTTTTGGTACAACTCCAAACAAGGTGAATAACAACCTGTAGTCATTATCGCCGGCGTGCGTTACTTTCAAGACATTTGGATCCTCCAGAATTTGAAGGAACAAACTCAGATCTTTAATTTTTATACTGTCAACCAGATAAATATGATTGTCGGCAATGATTTGTATCAAACCCAGAACCGGGATAAAATATTTCTCTCCGACAAATTCAGTGTCGAAACCGATCCAGCTATGCGTGCTGATATCTTTCATCACCACGTCAAACGATTGTTGATCTTCTAAAAAACGAACTTGTTGATTCATGCGGCGAAGGTATGACAGGATTTTTGTTTGCTCTCCTTAACATGCTCTACTTTTGCCGAAGTTTAGCAATCATAGGCCATGAACATTTCACTGATCAACCTCAAAACAGCCCTGTATACGATCTTTGTTGTTGCATGCACGGGGCGCTCCCAGTATGTATTATCCCAAAATTCTACTGTACTGGATCGGTATATTGAGGAAGGAATTTCAAATAACCTCTCTATTTTGAAATCAGAGTTAGAAATCCTGAAAGCTGGAATCCAGATTCGACAGGCATCTGCGCTAAAACGCCCTAAGCTTTCATTCGACGCCAATTATACGTTTGCGGCAGGTGGTCGTAAACTCGATTTTCCGATTGGAGATTTGTTAAATCCGGTATATTCCACTTTAAACCAAATCACTCAATCAAATAATTTTCCAAGTGTTCAAAACTCCCAGATTCAATTCCTGCCGAACAATTTTCATGAAACAAAATTCAGTTTTCAATATCCCATCTACCAGACTGAGCTCAAACATCTTTCGCACATTCGAAAACAAGAGCAAGCCAGTAAGCTAGCATTGAAAGAAGCTCAAACACTTAGCTTGCGGTACGATATCACCATAGCCTACCTGCAATATTTACAAACAGTTGAGGCACAAAAAGTGTGGGAAAGCGCACAAAACGTGTTGCTGGAGTTGAAAAAATTTAATGAATCCCTGGTACGGAACAATGTTGCTACAAAGGAAATAGTAGCAACAGCCGAATATGAATTGAGCAAGGTGGATAATGAAATATTCTCCTTGCAAATGAAACAAAATTCGGCTCGCGCATTTTTCAATTTATTGTTACAGACTGACCTTCAGAGGCCGGTTGAAGCCGATTCAGCCCTATTACATGCTGCAATACCTGAATATGACCTCAACAAACTGATGAATCAGGCAATGGCTCACAGAAAAGAACCGGAAGCTGTTAAACACCTCATTGCAGCTGTCGAATTGAACACGAAACGAACTCAAGCCAATCAAAAGCTTCCCGATGTGTACTTGGGCGGAGCTGTGGGTTTTCAAGGTTTTGGTTACCATTTCAACAGTGATCAGGCCTATGCGCTTGCCCAAATCGGACTGACTTACCCAATCTATGATGGTGGAATAAACCGAAGTAAAGTCCAGGAACATAAGTTGGAAATGAACATTGCTCAAAAAGAGTTGCAACAAATCGAGCAACAAATTGCCCTGGAAATTACGGCAAAATTTAATGAATTGGCAGCTGCCAGATTTGGTTTTCAAACTGCCCAAAAAAATGTAATAGCCGCCGAATCCATTTTTAAGATCATACAAAATAAATACAAAGCTGGCCAAATACTGCTTTTGGAATTTCTTGAAGCTCAAAATAGAGTTACCACTGCCCGGATGCAACAACTACTTGCCTGGACGGATGTTTTAATCAAAGAAGCAGCTTTAAAAAAGGCTGCAGGTATATAATATGAATCATTACAGATGCTTTTAAGCCATGCGAACCATCCTTTTTAGCTTACTCATGATCGGTGTTTTTTTCGCCTGCAACGGTAAAAAAAATCCGTCAATTGCCAACCATTCGGAATTGGAAGAACGGATTCCGGTACACGTAGTTCAAGTTCAACGACAAACAGGCTCTTTGCCGGTTGTCGCCAGCGGGATGGTCACTTCTGACAGTGAACAACGACTATCTTTTAAAATCGGAGGCATTATCAAAAGGATATATGTTGAAGAAGGCGATCAGATTCGACCGGGTCAATTGCTTGCTGCACTGGATAAAACGGAGATTGACGCACAAGTGAAGCAGGCTACGGAGGCGCTGACCAAAGCTGAACGCGACTTAGGCAGGGTAGAAGGCTTATACCGCGACAGCAGCGCAACCCTTGAATTGTTGCAAAATGCTACCACCGCTCGCGATGTGGCTAAAGAAACCTTGAAAATCGCACAATTTAATCAGGCTTTTGCAGAGATACGTGCCACTCGATCCGGGAAGATCATCAAAAAAATAGCCAATGAAGGTGAAATAACCGGCCCTGGCATGCCGGCATTGGTGCTGTTTGAAACAGGGCCTAAAAATTGGGTGGTAAAAATTGCAGTTTCCGACCGCGATTGGGCAAGACTTGAAACCGGAATGCCTGCTAAAATCAAACTGGATGCTTATGAAAATGAAATGTTTAGCGGCAAAGTAAAAGATTTAGCGCCAGCCGCCGATCCATCCAACGGATTGTATCCGGTTGAATTGAGCCTGGATACAAAAAATAAACGCCTTGCACCTGGCTTGTTCGCCAGTGTGGAGATTACGCCTTCAAAATCAAGGAATTATACTTCCATTCCTTTAGAGGCACTGGTAGAAGGAAGCGGATTAGGCGCATATGTTTTTGTTCCTCAACCAGATAGTGTGTCCGTTAAAAAACTACCGGTATTAGTTGCT
>JAEUUR010000495.1 GCA_016787465.1 Saprospiraceae bacterium
ACCAACTCCGGGTTTTTTGCCAGCCATGCAAAAAGAACTTTGAAAGGTTCTTTTTACAGACTGGAAAAACCCTACTCGACCTGATTTAAGTCTAGTTCTTTATTTTTGACACAGTTCCGTGAACAAACCCTAAATAGGCCCTGAAGAAGGCCACTCACCTAAACACAAAAACACCCAAACACCCAAACACAAAAACACAACTCCATCACTTCTTCTCAAGTCGTTCTTTCGCTGCTTTCGCTTCTTCAAAAGAGGGAAGCATGCCATAGGCCTGTTTATAATCTGCCAGGGCGGCAGCGGTATTTCCTTGTTTTTCGGCGGCCAATCCGCGGTAATAGTACGCTTTTACAAAAATCGGGTCGGTTTTGATCGCCAGATCGAAATGGGTGTAGGCATTCGGCAGAGAGTCCTGTTCCAGGTAAATCATGCCCATATCGAAATAGGCATTCGAATAGTCGGGGTTCCTCAGGATGATATCGCGGTATATTTGAAAAGCTTGTTCGAACTCGCCCCGGCGTTTATAAAAAGCGCCTTTGAACTCGCGCGCTTCCAGGTAGGTTGAATCAACGCGCAGGGCGTTGTCAAAAAACTGGATGGCCTTGGGGTTGTTGCGGTTGCTGAAAATCCGGCCCAGGAACACCCAGGCGTCGGCATTTTCCGCATCGATATTCACCGATTTTTCAAAGGAGGAAACAGCCGCCAGGGTGTCTCCCTTATCGAGCGCCACCCTTCCTGCCATGTAAAACGCTTCGGCATTTTGCGGGTCGCGTTGTAAAATTTGATCCAGGGTAGCCAGGGCGTCGCCATGCTTTTTGACGATCAACTGAAATTCGCTGAGTTTGAGCAGGGTCGGGATGCGGCCCGGAAACCGATTGCTTGCCAGTTTCAACACTTCGATGGCGCGCCGTGAATCGTTCGGACGCGCATAATCGAGAAACACATCGGCCAGCAAATGGTAATAACGCGGCTGCATCGAATCGATTTTCAACGCTTCGTTGATATCGAGCAGTGCTTCGTCATAAGCTTCGGCTTCATAGTATAAACGCGCCCTTGCGTACAACAAAGAGTCGCTTTTGGGATTTTGTTCCAACATGGCCGACAATGCCGCCAATTCCGGATCGGCGTTTTGACCAAAATCTGTTTCTTTGGTATTATCCTTTTTGAAAAAGAAAAACCAAATAAGTAAAGCTGATACGCCCAATACGGCGGCGATTAGGATATTTTTCCGTTGTGTCATGCGCTACAATGTAAACCGCCACAAAATTAGCTGGAATTTCCTGAACGGCAGGCTTGTTTCGCAAAACGACCTGTTTGATATGTCAATGAACTGCAGGGTTGTGCAAATGGACTTCTACTCGCTTCGTAAACTGCGTACCGGATTCGCCAGCGCTGCACGGATGCTTTGAAAACCCACCGTCAGAAAGGCGATTGATAAAGCCGTACAAGCAGCCACGAGGAACATCCACCAAGGAATATCCACCCGGTAAGCAAAATCCTGAAGCCATTGTTGCATCAGATAATAGGAAATGGGCGATGCAATGAGGATGGCAATGGCCACCAGTTTCAAAAAATCTTTGGCCAACAACCCGGTAATACCGCTCACGGAAGCGCCCAACACTTTTCGAATCCCGATTTCTTTGGTGCGTTGTCGCGTGAGGTAGGCCGCCAAGCCCAGCAACCCGATACAGGCAATGAAAATGGCCAGCCCGGCGAACATTACAAAAAGTTGTTTGGCCCGTTGTTCGTTTTGATACAATGCCGCCAGGTCGGTATCCAGAAAGGTGTAGTGAAACGGTTGGTCGGGAACCAGGATTTTCCATTTGGCTTCGGCCGCAGCCAGCGCCGGTTGTAATTGCGACGGCGTTACACGAAAACTGATCAACCCGTCAACACCCTGGCTCACCCGGTGATACAGCATGAACAAGGGTACAATCGGCTCGTGCAAACTTTGAAAATGGAAATTACGTACGACGCCCACCACGGTAAAAATCACGTCTTTTTCTTGAGGATCAAAAAAACTGCCGGGCATGGTGAGCCGACGCCCGAGGGATTTTTCAGGATCGGTGAATCCAAGATCGAGTGCGGCTTTTTCATTCAGTACGACAGACAACGAATCATTAAATTCTTTGGAAAACCCGCGCCCGGCTTGAATTTCCATTTTCATTGCCGCTAGGTAGCGCTCGTCGGTAATCAAACCCCGTCCGGTTACGCTTTCGGAACTTCCGGGCATTTGAAAAGACACTCCGAAATAATTGGTACCTCCTGGTGCTTCGCTGGTTCCTCCCACACTTTCCACACCCGGTATTTTTTCTAGTTCCTGTTTGTAGGTTTCAGTTTTTTGCCCCAATGAAAACGCATTTTGCAGCGTAACCACATGGTTTTTATCGAAACCTAGTTGTTTGTCGAAGATAAAATTCAGCTGGCGCAGCACGACTAAAGTGCTGATGATTAACGCCACTGAAATAGAAAACTGAAATATCACCAAACCGTTGCGCAAGGTGCGGCCCTTGCTGCTGGCTGTGAACTTTCCTTTCAACACTTCTACCGGCCGGAAATTGGAAAGCACCCCGGCAGGGTACAAACCGGCGATCAGGCCCACGCCCAATGCAAAAGCCGGCAACGCCACAGCCCCCCAACCACTTAAAAAAGCGGAAAGAGAAATCTGTTTATCGGCAATCCGATTGAAAAAGGGGAGTGTGAAAGCCATTAAACCCAGCGCTAAAGCAGACGATAACAGGCTCACTACCACGGCTTCCGTCAGAAACTGAGCGGTTAGTTGCCTGCGTTCGCTGCCAAGGGCTTTTCGGATGCCTACCTCGCGCGCGCGCTCAGCGCTGCGCGCTGTAGCCAGGTTGATAAAGTTGATACAAGCAATGATCAAAATAAAAGCTGCTACGATGGAAAACACAGTAACCAAAGTCATATTGCCGCTGGGTTTAAGTTCTGCTTCCAATTGAGAGCGAAGGTGGATGTCGCGCAAGGGTTGAAGAAAATACTGCCAGCCGTTGCCGGCTTTCGTGTAAGCAGGATAGTCGACGCCAAAATTGCGTTGCACCTCTCCGGCAGCATACCGCTCCACTACCCCGGGGAACTTAGCCTCCAGCGCTTTCCAGTCGGCGCCCGGACGCAGCAGAAAATAGGTACAAACAGCAAAACTGATATGGTTGGTTTCCTCCAGAAAGGGCACACCTTTCGTGGTGACAAGCAAGTCGAATTTAAAGTGTACGTTTTCAGGCAGGTCGCTGCAAACGGCTGTAACATTCATTGGCAGGGGTTGGTTGCCGAGTAAATAAACGGTTTTGCCGATGGCGGCTTCCACACTTCCGAAGTAACGTTTTGCCGTACTTGCGGTCATTACCAGCGATCCTGGTTGATTTAAACAGGTAAGTGGATCGCCTTTGAGCATTTGTATCTGAAATACTTTAAAAAAAGCAGAATCAGCAGCCAACACATATTTTTCAGCAAAAACACGTTCCTCCCATTTGACCTGTGTCGTTCCTCCGGTATTGAAGTTAGATACCCTGACAGCCTCTTCTACTTCCTGAAAATCTTTTTTAACCGTGCCTGCATAACTCGGCGGAATAATGGCGTAACCCGTCTGGCGATCCGGGTATATCCGGTTGAGCGCCATCCGGTAAATACGTTCGCCATTGGGCCAGGAACGATCGTAACTGCGTTCGTCGGCCACAAAAAGTAAAATGACCAGACAAGCTGCCATGCCGGAAGCCAGCCCCATGATATTAATTACACTGTACCCTTTGTATTTGAGGATATTCCTGAACGCGATTTTAAAATAGTTAGTCAGCATAGAACCTGAGGAATTTACTTAGGGATATAATCTTTATGGACTATCCGCATATTCTGTGCCTGTTTGTAA
>JAEUUR010000546.1 GCA_016787465.1 Saprospiraceae bacterium
CTGCTGCTGGACGCGCCTGTCAGGAATGCCCGGTATACCTTGTTTGATGCCAATGGCAGGATGATCATTCAATCAACCATGCATGACAGCGCTGAACACATATCCTGTTGTAACTGGGCGCCGGGAATCTATTTCATCAAAGTGCATAACGGCGGAAAAACAGCGTTTCAGAAAGTAGCGGTGTATTAGCAGGCCGTTTCACTGATCGTACAATCGGCAGATAAGCGGCGATTCATCAGCTACAAGCTCCGTTGCATCATAATTTCGTTGAAAAAATTCTATGTATTTTTAGCTGCAACAGCATCTTGTGTATTCGGGCAATAATGATTTTGCCTGGATACATTTCATCTACAACAATACATTATGCGCAACACACTACTTCTCCTGCTTATTGTTCCTTTTTTTCTCAAAGCCCAATCAATTCCCGTACGGAGTGTCACCATTTTCAAAAATGGCAAATCCATGGTGGAGCGCAGTGGCAAGGTTTCAGTAGAAAACCGTCGGTATTCCACACGCGTACTCCCGCCTGCCCTTTTTGGCACTTATTGGGCATCTTCCGCTTCAGGTGATTTGACTGGGATATATACCACAAGAGACAGCCTCGAAACTTCAGTTCCGAAAATACAAACACTTGATCTTTTGGAGCAAAATAAAAACCAAACGCTTCGAATGTGGATACTTCCCAGCACCAACCAACAATTGGAAGTTCTGGAAGGCAAGTTCATTCGACGGCTCACTGATAAGGATCCATACAACCAATCTTTTTTGTTCCAAACTACGGATAACCGTTTTTTGTATCTATACGGACAAATGATCAACAGGGTTGAGTTTAAGGATGAACCGACATGCGCTGAGTTCATCGTAAAAAAAGCCTCCACTCGACTGGATATGAATTTTAAATCCGACAAAAAGGAACAGCATATCGATTTGATGTACCTCAGTGACAGCATAGGTTGGACGCCTGTTTACCGCCTTGATTTGAAAGGCGGCACCAAAGCCCGCTTATCACTTCGCGCCGAAATCACCAACAATTCTGAAGACCTAAACGACGCAGAAATACGGCTTGCAGTGGGAATCCCCAACTTCCAGTTTGCCAACCAAAAATCGCTGCTTTTCAATTTTTGGCACTATCAATACCTGACCTACACAGGAAACTACCGAGATTATTTTTCCAATGCCCTTTCATCGCAAACTGCTGGCGGACAGACCCTGGCAGAAGTTACCATCCAAGGACAGAACAAAACTGGAATTCCACCAGAAACTTCGAAAGCCGAAGACTATTTCTTCTATTCCGTCCGTCCGGGCAATTTCCCTAAATTCAGTCGCTACCAAGTGCCTGTACTGGAAGAATCCGTTGAAACAAAACACTATTTTGATTGCACCTTAATCAAAGCAACACCAGATCTCCTCAGAAACTATACCTCTTATCAGTACTACACGGACAATCGCAAAGAGGATGACTCCTATCGGGTTGACCATTATGTTGAGTTTAAAAACAAAAGTAAACAGCCCTGGACAACGGGGGTGACCAACATCCTTTCGGAGAATGAAAATGGACTTCAGCCTGTCAGTCAGAGTTTATTGCCCTTTACTGCTCCTGGCGCAACATGTAAGGTGATGGTGTCGCAAGCGCCCGACATCAAGGTGAATCATTTGGAAGCTGTCACCGAACGCCGTGAAAATGTAGCCGAATTTTTTCTCCAAATGTTTGACGTAGCCAAAGTGGAAGGCAAGGTTTCTGTTGTCAATTACAAATCCGAACCCGCGACAATCAAAATCCACCGAAGTATTGTTGGAAAACCGCTCAGTTCAGATCAGAAGTGGACAACACAAGAGGAAAACGCTTTTTTGTGGGTAAACTCCTCCTTTGAAGTGGAATGGGAAATTGTGCTGCAACCCGGCGAAGAACGCACCTGGAAATATTCGTATGAAGTGCTGGTAAACTGGTGATTTATAGTCAACGCTGAGTGGTTTTAAATACGACCTGTCATACAGAGCGCTGTAAATCAATGTTAACCTGTTACTTTTTTAGCAGTCAAAATCAAAGAAGGTTCATGAACGGTCAGTGACACCACTTTTTGGCCTTCCAACTGAAAAGAAATTTCAACAGATGGTGCGCCGTTGTATCTGAAGCGTTGGCCGTCCAGGCGATAAAGTGATCCGCCAAATTTCCCCAATCTTCCAAAGGAAAGCATTTTTCGCATGTTAAGTCGGATGGTGAATCCGTCTTCCTCTCCATCGCCATATTTATAATCGCCGAGGTATATTTCCTTGTTCAATTCGCTGTATTCCATGTATTTTTCCTGCTGATCCGCATTGCCTAAACGTTCAACAAACTCCACCATTTTATGCTGTGCCCTCTTTTCTTTTTCAGTTAAATCATTGGATTCCAAACCCACTTTTGCATGATGCAGCAGGCTAAAGCCGTGGGGACCCGCAACCGATTCAATGCCTGGTGAAGCTTTTATCATGGCTTTAACTACTTCTAATTGCCCCATCATGGTAAAGGTAAAAATATCCGCCCTGGCTCCTTTTTCCATAAGAAACAAGGCAATATCCCTTCTCCCGACATGAGCAGCTGCGCCAAGAGCTGATTCCCAATCACCAAATCCCCAATCCCAAACTGCCCTGGCCAATTCTGGCCTCGGAATAACCAGTTCCTTCAATTTTTCAAGATTGAAGTGCGATAATCCGACCACTTGCGAAACCACCTCGTCATCAATAGCGGGATAACGGTAAAACATTTTGTCATCCATTGACTTTGCGGCTTCACCCCTGGCGAATAAAAAGTTGGAGGGAAAAACCGTCGCCCCGACAGCGGCGGTTGAAATAAATTTTCTACGTGAGAACCGATGTTGTTCCATTCTTTTTAATTGTAACGTCCAAAAACCAATTACCAACCATACCATTTTTCCAAGTCTCTACCCTTGCCCGCTTCCTGCACGTCGTTTTTCATCCTCCACCCCGCTTGCCCGGCGTCGTGCTTGTTGCACGGTTTGTTTGCCAAAACGGTGCGTCAGTGAAAGTGTTGCTACGCGGCTATCCCAGGTTCGGTCCGTAAAAAAATCCATGTTTTGGTAATCTACAAGTACTGCAATGTGGTTGGTTGTAAAAATATCTGTTACGTTCAAGCGAAAGGTGGTGTTTTTATTGTTTGAGATTTTTTGAATACCTGCATTAACCTGACCCAGGTCTCGAATGGTGAAAAGTCCCCAAACCATGCGTGATTGGTAAGAGCCATTGAGTTCAGCCGACCAACCGCTTTTCCCGAAGGTGTAGGTGTTTTGCAGTCGGATTTGGTAAAATGTATTTTGGTTAACCAGTGTTCCCCCTTGCAATGGGCTAACATATTTATTCCAGGTTGCACTGCCTGAAAAATTGGATTGCAGTTTTTTCCCGGTGGCCAAGGGCGCCGAGAGGCTAACGTATGCGTAGGTCAAATCCTGCAAATTCGCAGGGATTTGATTTGAAATTCGGGTTGCATCATCTTGCTCGAAAATATCGGTAATGGCATCCCGGGTCTTTGCAACAGATATTTCAGCCACATAACGCCCCATAAATGTTTGCGAAACCTCTACTGAATTGGTAAACACAGGCCGTAGCGACGGATCTCCAACCACGAATGTGTAAGAGTCCACGAATATTCGGAAAGGGTTCAACTGCCGGTAGGTAGGTCGTTCGAGTCGGCGGCTGAATGTCATGCCAAGGGTGTAAGACTCCGAAAATTTGCGACTGGCAGCAAGGCTTGGAAACCAATTCACGTAATTGCGCGAAAACGTTTCGCCGGTTGCCAATTGCTTGCCGTTCGTAACCGTGTGCTCCATACGCAACCCCACCTGGAATTCCGTTTTTTTAATATTTCCTGAAAAATTAAGGTATCCGGCGTTCACATTTTCATCGTATACAAAATGGTTAGAACGCGATGGATCGAAGATTTTTTCGTCATTCAGCACATCAAAAAACTGGATGTCATTATCTGTTTTGACAAAACTAGTTTTAGCGCCTGCTTCTAATTTGAAATTAGTTTTTAAGGTTTTGGAGAAATCTGCTTTGGCCGATTTGACTTCTATTTTTCCTTTTTGGTCGGTTGTTAAAATGAAAGATGACTGCGGTGCACCCAGGGGATCAAAATTTTCGGAGGCAAAATCCTGATAAGAAATGGTGTTGTATTTGCCCAAATCGAGGTCAAAGGTCAATTCTGTGCCTTTCCCGTCGAAATCGTGTTTGACGTTAGCGTTAATAAAGGCGTTGTGTGTATCAGTGTCGACCGAATTTTCGGTTTCAGTTGTGTACAATGTTTGCCCCAACGGGTTGCTGATTTTAGAATCCGTAACGCCGTCACGTTTTGAATTACTCCAATTCGCATTGGCCATCAATCCTACAACGGTTTTTTTCGACAAAAAATAATCCACACCTCCGCGCATCGAATGACTCGAAAAGGGTTGTTTAGTGAATGAGTTTTGTTCAAATATCGACTCGACAGATCCATCGGCAGGTTGAAAAAACTTCCGATTGATAAAAAAATGGGTCAGGTTATCGGGTTTTGAATAAGAATAGGCGCCAAAAACATTCCATTTTTTAGAGCGGTAATTGCCATTTGTGCTGGCATTGAATTTATTGTAAAAACCTTGTCCTTCGCTTAAGGTTGCTGAGCCGTTAAAGCCCAGTTTTTTGTCTTTTTTAAATTTGATGTCAATAATTCCAGCATTTCCGGCGGCGTCGTATTTGGCCGAGGGGTTCGTAATGAGTTCGATTTTTTCAATGTTTGCGCTGGGGATACTTTTTAAAAACTCGATCAAATCCTCGCCAGTGAGTGGCGTTGGTTTGCCGTCGAAATAAATGACGACGCCTGATTTTCCTTTTAAAACGATGCCATTGTCTTGATTAACAAATACGTTTGGTGCGCGCTCGAGCACTTCCAAAGTAGTGGAGCCTGCACTTACGATGCTGTTTTCGACATTGATTATCAGACGGTCGAGTTTCCGTTCAACAAAAGGCTTCTGCGCCGTAACGGTCACTTCATTTAAGGTTCCGGTGGATTCACGAAGGCTGATTTTTTCAATTTCATAAGGGGCGAGCTCTTTTTGAAACATAAATTTGTTGCCCATGAATTTTTCAAAACCGAGCAGTGTAACCGCCACGAAATAGTCATTTGCCGGTATTTCAACAAACTCGAAACGTCCGTCAGCACCACTTAATTCAGCTTTAAAAAAGGTGCTATCCGCACTTTTAATGAGGCTGACTGTTGCGCCGTCAAGCCCTACACCGCTGACGTCGACAACTTTACCGACAATTGAAACTTGTTGAGAAAAAAGCGGCAGCCCTGCCGAATAAAAACAGGCCACCAGGAGGGTGCAGCGAATTTTTTGAATTTGAAAAACCATTTTGATCAAAGATTTGAAGCAGCAAACTGTGGCTATCAAAATGATTTTCTAAAAAAAATCGGCCAACACCTACCCCAGGTACGTGTTCAACCACTTTCGGGAAGAGAATGTTATTAGCGTGAAATAACGCTTTTTTACTTCCCTCTTCTTTTCAAAGGCACCGATTTGACCGGCTCCAGTACCAATGGCGCTTCTTCCACTTCAACGGAATCGGAGTCGAGGCCGAACCAGTTTTTGGGTGAAGAAACCCAGCCTTTTACCGTCAGGTAGATCGACAATACAATGTGCTCTTTCCAGGGCAGTTCATTTTCGTTCGACAGGAATTCCTGAATCAGTACAAACCGGAAATCGCCGGTCGGGTATTTGCTGCTGATGGTATGGTAACGGGAGTAAACGGTGAGTTCTTCGTTTTCTACCAGGTCTTCCACCACTTTGCGCATGAACAGGTTCATGCGTTGCTGCACCCTAAATCCGAGCCGGAAATTCACTTTATACACATCATTGGAAGCAATCGTGTTCACTTCATATTCCATTGTGAACGGTTCGTCGGTGGTTTCTATATGCACAAACCAATACACGTCGGCCCGTTTGGGTTGTGTTTGAAGAATGGAATACAAAGCCTTTTCTTCAATCTTGTTGGGGCTTTTTGCGGTTGTCAGGAATACCAGGTTAGTGGCATATTTTGGCACATCCTCGTCGTTGCTCAACATGATGAGCTGATCGAGGTAATCCCGGATTTTGACTTCGTCTGTGTAACGCCGGCGAATACGTTTAGCCGACACCCACAGGAACATCATCCCGAACAACAAGCTAGCTGCAAAAACCGTGATGTAACCGCCTTCCATAAATTTGAGCGTGTTGGCCACTAAAAGGCCTCCTTCCCATAAAATGTAGAATACCAAAAAGAGCCAAACAATGCCTGCACGCAAGCGGTGAATAACGAAGAAATTGGACAATAAAATGGTAGAACACAACATGGTGCACACCACCGACAATCCGTAGGCTGCCTCCATTTTAGAGCTTTCCTTGAAATAGAACACAACGCCCAAACAGCCCAACCATAAAAACGTATTAACCGCTGGAATATAGATTTGGCCTTTGAAGTGCGTGGGGAACTTCACTGTCATTTTAGGCAAAAAGCCTAAACGTATAGCCTCGGAAGCCAGGGTAAACGAACCTGAAATCATACTTTGACTGGCAATAATGGTTGCCAGCGTAGCAATAATGATACCCGGCCATAAAAACCATTGCGGCATAATTCCGTAAAAAGGATTATCTTCCAAAGGCCTGCCTTCATGATGCAACAACCAGGCTGCCTGTCCGAAGTAGTTCAATACCAGGCTTGCTTTAACAAAAATCCAGCTAACCCGTATATTCTCCCTGCCACAGTGCCCCAGATCTGCATAAAGCGCTTCCGCTCCGGTGGTGCATAAAAACACCGCCCCAAGTACGAACAAGAAGTTCGGGCTGGTTCTAAGAAGCTCAAAACCATACATCGGGTTGATTGCTTTGAATACCTCCGGGTAATAAATGATCTGGTTGATACCCAAAACGGCTAGCATGGAGAACCAGATCATCATCATGGGGCCGAAGCTTTTCCCAACCGTTGCTGTGCCAAAGCGTTGTATGTAAAACAAAGCGGAAATAATAGCCACTACAATTGGAATGGTTGGCATGCCCGGATATTTAATGGCCAAACCTTCAATGGCTGAAGAAACAGAAATAGGAGGCGTGATCATGCCTTCTGCCAACATAGCCGAACCGCCCAGCAAAGCAGGAATCATGAGCCATCTGCGGCGGCGTTTCACCAGTGAATACAGGGAAAAAATACCTCCTTCGCCGTTGTTGTCGGCACGCAATACCAAAAATACATATTTGATGGTGGTTTGGATGGTTAAGGTCCAGAATACAAGCGAAACACCTCCAAGCACCGTCATGGCGTCGATGATTTTCCCTTCTCCTATTACCGCCTTCATTACGTACAGCGGCGAGGTGCCGATGTCGCCGAAAATAATTCCTAGGGTAATGATCACCCCTGCGGTGGTCAATTGATGATGACCATGTTGATTGCTCATTGATAAAGTATGGTTAATCCAAGATAAATCGGGCTTGCAAATGTCTGTTATGTTCGAGAATTCGGGAGAAAAATATACGCATCTTTATCTAATTATCCGACAGTTGAATGAATATCCTCAAACAAGTCTGTTAATTTGATTCATGCGAAGTAGTTTTGTCCCGCCAATTTTCAAGAATTGCGGCATTTGACGCGGCGTTCGTATGTTTGTCACAAAGCAATTCATTGAATTGGAATCAATCATTCGATTCCTTTTATCACATCCTTTAATTTCTTTCAAATGTTAGTCATTTCTCAATTATTGCTACAAGGGCAGGCAGCAGGCGGCGGCATGCTTGGCATGTTGTTTCCTTTGCTGATCATTGTTGTTTTTTACTTTTTTCTCATCCGCCCACAGGTAAAACGGCAAAAAGAGGTACAAAAGTTTCAGGAAAACCTGCGTGAAGGCATGGAAATCGTTACCAATTCCGGCATTATCGGCCGCATTACCAAAATCGACGGCCCGGTAGTTCGTTTGATGGTGGATGAAAAAACCTTCATGCGTGTAGTTAAGTCATCCATCCAGGGAGAGTACAAAGGCGAATAATCAATCATCTGCCGGAACTGCCGGCAATTTTCCATTAACCGAACTGAACCATGAGAACAAT
This sequence comes from Saprospiraceae bacterium, assembly GCA_016787465.1. GTDB lineage: Bacteria > Bacteroidota > Bacteroidia > Chitinophagales > Saprospiraceae > M3007. The sequence goes on from JAEUUR010000546.1 coordinate 8,106, forward strand.
TTATTTCCTGCTGTTTTTGTCTTTTTCGCTCGTCGGTTGCATGCCACGCACCTCGCTTCAGGTGTTGCAGCCTGCACAAATGACCGTACCCGAGCACATCAATACCCTCGCTCTGGTTGATCGAAGCAAACCATCCAACGGCTGGCTCAATGTACTGGAGGGACTGTTCTCCGGAGAATCCATCAGTCAAGACCGGCAAAGCCGCCGCGAAGCCATGGACGGGCTCACCAATGCGCTGACCCGCACCCCACGTTTTCAGGTGAAAAACACCGGCATCGAGATGACCGGCAGCAAAGCCGGCGGCAACATGCCCCGCCCGCTGGAGTGGTCGGAAGTCAGCCAAATCTGCAAGGATTACAACGTGGATGCTGTCGTGGCATTGGAATCTTTTGACTCCGACAACAACACTTCCACCAGCCGGCAATTGCGCAAGCGAAAAGACAAAAACGGTAAAGAATACACCGAAACCACCTTTAATTCCCGCCTCCGCAGCTCCGTTCGAATCGGCTGGCGCACCTACGATCCTTCCCGGAAAATCATCTTCGATGAATACGTGACCGATGATTTTCTGGAAAGAACGGCATCCGGAAATACAGAACGCCGGGCAATCGATAACCTGCCGTCGCAGGTTTCCGTCACCCGTGATGTCGCGTTCAACGTGGGGATCGAATATGGCGCGCGGATCGCTCCGATTTATGTGACGGTCAGTCGCGCTTATTACGCCAAAGCCAAAGGCCAGAAAACGCTCATGAAACAGGCCGCACGCCATTTCGAAGGTAAAAACTACGATATGGCAACCAGTATGTGGAAAAAAATCATTGCCCAGGCCGGCGACAACAAAAAAGCCGCCGGACGTGCCGCCTATAACATGGCTGTGGCTGCCGAAGTGAAAGGCAACCTGGACATTGCACTCGACTGGGCGCAAAGAGCCTGGACGGAATATGGCAACAAACGCGCACGCAACTATATCAATGTAATCAAAGACCGTCAAAACGACGCACGTAAAGTAGACAGCCAAATGCCGGGCAAGAAAGTGTGATGGGTAATGATGAATGATGAATGATGAATGATGAATGACAATTCATACACACCGCCAACGTTTAGCCTCGATGAAGACGAGGTTAAAAGGCGTTTTGTGCCTTTTTTGAAGGATTTTTACAAAAATCGTTATCAATCAGACCCTTCGGGTATCGAAGTTGAACTCGACAATGTCAGTGCGGAAGGATGGGTAGCAGACGGCCGTTTGTCGTTTGTAAAAGAAGACGGCTCTCCTTTTGTTTGTACTTATGAAGCGACCTCGCGCGACAAAGCGCAGGAGGTACGTTATCAGTTGAACACCAATTATTTCCTTTGGGATTGTACCGCTTTTGGCGCTGTTTCAGCGGCACTCGGCTACTTGTTTTTCTTTGAAACCCGACTCCCCTGGATGGTACAACTCAAAACCATCGGCAATATCGGTATCCTGCTTGGCGTGTTTATTATTGGGTTCTTCGGATGGTATTTCAGCATGCTACGCTGGCGCAAATACCGATACATCTATGCCATCGAACAATTCAAACTATACGGCGCCGATGAACAGTGGGTAGCGCTTGCCGAGGATGTTTTCCCGGCCAGAAACGACCCTTTTTACCTTGAGTTAAAAAACCAGTGCATCTACCACGGCGTAGGCCTTGCGATCATTCCCTTTGAAGGCGTGGTGCAAAAGATATGCGACCCTTCCCGACTTGGTATTTATGGCAAAGACAAAAAAATGGCGGATTGGGTAACCAGGGCTGAATGGTATCAGCGGATGTCGGAAAATGTAAGCGCCATGGCCGCCCGCCGCCCTAAAGCGCCCGATCAGCTCACCGTTCTTTGGAACCGCCTGTATCGCCCCTTGCATTACTTGGTCATTGATCCTTTTAAAAAATATGTATGGGGGGCATTAAGCAAACCGTTGGGTGAATCTACAACTGCTTATTCCCGTTTTATGCGGGCTCAAACCGTGCAAAAATGGGTTACGGTGATCGCGCTGGCCGTTATCGCTCCTTTGTTCTGGAAAGTTGTCAGCTTTAAAACCGAAAACCTGGCGGATCTGGAAGAACTTCAACAGTGGAAGGGCGGAAAAAATCCGGAGGATGAGGCCGGCTATTTGATCGATGGCGAAGCCATACCCTACGATGGCAAACCAACCGGCGTTCCAAAACAATACCCGATTTCAAGCAAAGCAACGGAAGACGACGGACCTACCATCGACCTTTCTGGCGATGGTGAAGAAGAAAACACCATTGTTATGTCGTCGGAAGAGCCGGAAACGCCCCCCAGCAAGCCGAAAGCCAGACCTGCCCCAGTTACGCCGCCAGCCAATGCCTGTGCTCAACTGAATCGTGCCGGCTGGATTGTACAGGAAAGTTCGTTCAGTACGAAGAACCTGGCAGAAAGCCGTGCCGCGACTTTAAAAAAACAAGGCATTGATTCCCGGTTTGCCGCACAGAATTGCTTGCCTGGCATAACAAGCTCTGGTTATGTCGTTTGGTTGGGCAATGTGCAAAATTCGGAAGCCGCAGCCAAACAGGCGTCCGCCAATTACGAAAAAGCACTACAACGATATGGCCTGCTGAAAGGAAAACTGTACATTCGAAAGCTCAAATAATCCCCCGCCTCAACCATGAAAAAAATCTTGTTCGCCTTGTTGGTCGGTACTTTTTGTCACACCTTCCAGGCATGCCAAAAGGCGCCATTTTCGCGCCCGGTCAAATATGTCGCGTATGTCGGCTTCAACTTCATGAATGCCGCCAAAGACAGCGCAAACAACTATATCGACTCCCTTTACCTGGTTGCTCTTGAAACCTATCTGAACAGGCTGAACAACCATGAACCCAATCACCCATATCCGATAGAACTGAAATTAAAACCATTTCAGTGCGACTTCAACCCGGATACCATTCCGATAATTTACGAAGCCATTGCGGCAGATACCAATATCGCATTGGTGATCGATAATACCTGGGGGCGATATATTCGAAAAGCTGCGCCACTGATCAAAAACCGCATACCTGTGATTTCCATGAGCGCCGACCAAAACCGGCTCGACTTTGGAGAAAATGCCCTGTTTTTACAGCCCAACGACCCGCAACCCAATTATTTCGTCCGTTTTATTCAGCAGGTGCTTAAAGAACAATCCGTCGGATTCGTGACCGAATGCGACTACCTGCTGCACAACCTGTTTATTGAAAGTTTACAAAAAAACGCGTTCCAATTCGATTCCGTCTGTTTGTGGCAACGCGCTTATATCCGGAACCGCGAAGTCCCCAGCGACTCAGTGGCCGTCATGGAACGGCACCTGCGCGCTATGCTCACCCAAGCCGAGCCAAAAGTAATTTTGATGAATACCCATGCCGGGTACGGCGACTCTATCATGCGTTTTTTGGAACGCACCAAACTCCCGCCAAAAACGTTTGTGGGCGTCTCAACCGACCTCACAGACCCTGAGCTTGAAGAGATTTCCAGCAAAAGAGGACATACGTTTATCCGGTATGCCGCTGCCGACGACGCGCTGCCGGAAACAGTTTATCGTGACAAAAAAGAAATCGGAAGCCATTTTCCCAAACCATTCAAAAACCGCGACCTTAAAAAAATCAGGCAGTCAGACAGCCAGTTGCGGCGTTGCTACGATGCCATGAACATTTTGGAAATTGCCCTGCAGGCAAAATGTTACAACCGGGAATCGTTGTTGCAATTTTTTAAAGGGCTTAAAAACCGGAAGGTTGCAGTGGCCGACGAACTGTATGCTTTCGACAGCCTGCTCATTCAGCGAAAAGACCCCAGTTTTGACCAGATTCAGGGAGGAAAAACCCGCAGTTGTCCCACGCAGATCAATGTCGATGGAGAGCCAATTCCCAACTTGCGTGTCGGTATCGATGTGATTGACATTAACGACATCGATGTGCGCAAAAACACCTTTGATTGCAACCTGCTTTATTGGGTAATCGCCGATTCGCAATACATCCGGAAAGAAGGGTACATTGATTTCAGCAATATCAGCTCGGAAGAGGCAAACCGCTACCTCATCGCGGAAGAACGGGAAAGCAATTATGTGGTTCGGATTTATCGAATCAGCGGCAAATTTTTGGGCAATTTCAAATCGTTCAAGTTTCCATTTGACCGGCACGAGTTGAAAATTCCGATCACCGCTTTGAGTTCAAGCAACAAACTCAGAATCAGCTTCGATTACAGTCGCTTGCAGATCAATGATAAAATTCAGGACTTCCAGTTCAACGACTGGGATACCGATGAGTATTACGTGACGATTGACAACCAATTGACCAACGCCCTGGGTTCGCTCGACAAGGTGACTTTTGATCCGCAAGACAAAGCGAAGTTTCTCGAAAACTACAAAAGTTTGAATGTGCATCTGGGCGTAAGCCGGCAACCATGGGGCGCCATCATTCTGATCATTTTGCCGTTTCTGATGTTCAGCGCCCTGCCGATTTTTATGTTATTTTTCCACAAGGCAACGTTTGAGGAAGTGGGCGAGCTGATCATCACCTCCTTTTTGGCTACGGTAGCCTACTCGATTAACCTCGTTCAAATTTCGCCGGCCACCGATTCGATGAACCTGGCCTACGTCTTTTTGATGACCACCCTGGGCATCAATTTCTTTTGCTTTTTGTACGTAACCTACATCGACCGGATCAAACCGGCCGTTACCCAGGGTTTGAATGATCGGAAAAAAAAGTCGGGGATATTCAAAGTTTGGTTGCCTATTTTACTTTTGGTCGTGTTTTTGATGTTACTCTATTGGGTTTTTAAGTAGCGCCCGTTAAAACAAACTTTCATGTTAACTTTCATTGATACCCACGCTCACCTCTATTCTCCTAAATTTGAAAACGACCGCCACGAAATGGTTAAGCGTGCGATCCGGGCGGGCGTAACCAGGATGTATTTGCCGAACATTGACGCCGAATCCATCGAACCGATGCTCGAATTGGAACAGGCTTTCCCAGAAAACTGCTTTGCCATGATGGGCTTGCACCCAGGCTCCGTGCAACCAGACACCTACGAACAGGAGCTCGACTTGGTGGAAAAACAGCTGTTCGCACGCGCCTGGGCGGGCGTAGGCGAAACCGGAATTGACCTGTATTGGGACAAAAGCACCCTTGAGATTCAAAAAATAGCGTTTTCCAGGCAAATTGAATGGGCCAAACAATTGAACCTGCCCATCATCATCCATTCCCGCGAAAGCAACAAAGAATGTCTGGAACTGGTTCGCAAAGGTCAGGATGGGCGGTTACGCGGCATTTTCCACTGCTTTTCCGGCACACTCGACGATGCCAAGGCAATGATCGACCTGGGCTTTATGCTTGGTATTGGAGGAACCCTTACCTATGCCAAATCCGAATTGCCGGCGGTTATCAAAGATGTGCCGCTGGAACACATTGTTTTGGAAACTGATTCGCCTTACCTGCCGCCCGTGCCTTATCGTGGCAAGCGCAACGAAAGCGCATACATTCCCGTTATCGCAGAAATGTTGTCGGAAGTAAAAGTTTTGCCTACCGCTCAGGTTGCGCGTGTTACGACTGCCAATGCGCTGCGCATGTTTGGGGTGGATGCGTAGTGGTAAGAGGCCCTAAGTAACTTTCTGAGGAATTTGATCGTATAAGATTATAACCAAAAGCCTTAGCTTTGGAGGTTTATTAATTTGTTAAGTTCCTATCATGTACCGCCTTCTTTTTTGTCTTTTATTGTGCCTTAATTCATCCGCCGGCGCAGCACAAATATTGATCAATGAATTTCTCGCCTCCAATGCTTCAGTGAATTCCGACAATGAATACGGAGCATTTTCAGATTGGGTTGAATTGTATAATCCAGGTTCAAACCCTGTAAATTTGGACGGTTGGCATTTGAGTGACTCCGGTGATCCGCTCAAATGGGCTTTCCCTTCCGGAACCACCATATC
>JAEUUR010000038.1 GCA_016787465.1 Saprospiraceae bacterium
CATCGTCTATTTCATGCCCTGCCCAAAATCGCCCCACGGTTGCGACGTAGATCCTACCGGCGAATACATTTGCGGTTCCGGCAAACTCGCCGCCGTCATTCCGGTTTTCTCTTTCAGCAAAATGCAAAAAGCCATCGCCGATAAAAACTTCGAAGGCGAATTCGATGGCATCCCAGTTTTGAAATACGATGCCGTGTTGCACGGTGAAGTTAAAAAACCGGGACTTGGCCCATTGCACACAGAATTTGATGGTAAAGGTTTTGCATACACTTCCTTTTTCGTTTCTTCCGAGATCGTTAAATGGAACATCGAAAAACTCGAAGTTGTCGACCGCGCTCCTACTTATTACTCTATCGGTCACCTCTGCGTTCCCGGCGGTCCAACGCGCAAACCACACGGTAAATATGTGATTGCCTATAACAAAATCACCAAAGACCGCTACCTGCCAACGGGCCCTGAACTCACCCAATCTGCTCAGCTTTATGACATCAGCGGTGATAAGATGAAACTGCTGCTCGACTTCCCAACCACCGGCGAACCGCACTATGCAGAAGCTATTCCTGCTTCACTGATAGTGCCTAAGCAAACCAAAATCTTCAAAATTGAAGAAAACGGTCACCCTTACGCTGCAAAAGGTGAAAAAGAAGCCAAAGTTTTCCGCGAAGGCAACAAAGTGCACGTTGTGATGACTTCCATCCGTTCACACTTCACACCCGACAACATAGAAGGTGTAAAATTGGGCGATGAAGTGTATTTCCACGTAACCAACCTCGAACAAGACTGGGACGTTCCGCACGGCTTCGCCGTAAAAGGCGCAAACAATGCCGAAACACTAATCATGCCGGGTGAAACATGTACGCTCAAATGGGTTCCGGATCGCGTGGGTGTTTTCCCAATGTATTGTACCGACTTCTGTTCAGCGCTGCACCAGGAAATGCAAGGTTACATCCGTGTTTCCAAACCCGGGTCTAACATTCCGCTGACTTTCAGTACCGGTAAAAAAGCTGAACCAACCAGCGAAAGCAAGTAAATGAACTGGTAGCACCGGCTTCTACCTGTCTGGACGAGGCACTTTAGCGCCGTGAAAATCACTGGAGTTAAAACATAGTGAGCGTTTTAATACAACCAATTGAGGAAATTGGGTTGTTTAGAATTCTTCACAACCTGTAAAATCGGCACTAAAGCGCCTCATCCTGACCGGCTGAAGCCGGTGCTACCAACTAACAACCATTCACCATGTCACTAAGTAATACAACCCGCATTTTGATTGCCATTGGTTCGGCTTTGCTTGTCATCGCCTTCTTTGTTCCGTTATGGCAAATCATGTTGTGGGCTCCACAATACCCCGAAGGCCTGACCATGCGAATTTGGCATAATGATCTTTCCGGCGACGTAGCTATCATCAATGGCCTGAATCATTACATCGGGATGAAACACATCAGTGTAGAAATGTTCCCTGAATTTAAAATCATCGGTCTGTTGATTGGCGTTTTGATCCTGGTCGGACTGGCTGCCGCTCTTTTCAAAAGCCCGCGTATTTTATTCTTTTTCACCTTGTTATCCTACGTGTACGGTTTTGCAGCCCTATATGATTTTTATAGCTGGGGATATGATTATGGTCATAACCTTGATCAGAATGCCGCGATCAAAGTACCCGATATGTCGTACCAGCCGCCTGTACTAGGCTACAAAAACCTGTTAAATTTCACAGCATATTCAGGCCCTGACACCGGCGCCTGGGTAATCATCGGAGTATGTCTGATGGCAACCGTTTTGTGGTGGTGGGAGTTTTTTAAAGCAAGAAAAAAGTCGGGATCAAAAACTAAAACCGGCGCTTTGGCGGCTTTATTGCCTATGCTTATGCTGTGGTCATGCTCAACCGAACCCGTTCCAATCAACTTTGGCAAAGACGAATGCGCGCACTGCAAAATGACGCTTATGGATAAACGCTTTGGCGCGGAAATCATTTCCAACAAAGGTAAAGCTTTCAAATTTGACGATTTGAACTGCCTTGTTGGTTACATCAAAGAAGGCAGCATTCAGCAACAGGACATTGGTGGAACCTATGTCGTTGATTTCAAAAAAACAGGTGGATTTGTTTCAGTCGACAAAGCGTTTTTTTTAGAGAATCAAACCATTAAAAGCCCTATGCGCAGCGATATCGCCGGATTTTCAAGCGCAGCCGACCGTGATGCACTCAAAGCTCAAATCGGCGGAGGCAAGGAATTGACCTGGCAGGAAGTGATGAATCTGTTCTAATCTCGGATTCTATTGATTTTCAATGATTTTTCCACTACAACTTTGTAGCAGTTACACACTCAGACTTGATTTTCTATGCGCATCCTGATCAACAAGCAAATAGCGATTCTGCTTCTTTTAAGCCTTTGCTTTTTAAATCTTCAGGCTGCTGTGTGGCACGTTGGCCCTGGTCTGCCTCAAACTTCAATCCGGGAAACGATCGGAAAGGCAAACGCAGGTGACACCATTTACGTGCAAGCCGGTTATTATTCCGAAGGCAATATTGCCGTTGATAAACCATTGACGCTCATCGGCATTGATTATCCGGTACTTGACGGCCAAAAACAATATGAAATCATCACAATCACTGCTTCAAATGTGTTAATCCGTGGTTTTGAACTCCGCTATACCGGGCAAATGAGTACCATCGATTTGGCAGGCATTAAAGTGCTATCAGCCGATTTTGTCACCATCGAGGAAAACAGGTTTGTCGACTGCACCTTTGCAATTTACCTTTCAAACACCAATGATTGCCGTGTGTGCTGCAATGAAGTACGAGGTATCATCAAAGAAGAGCAAAACAGCGGCAACGGCATCCATCTGTGGAAATGCGCCCGCGCGTTGATAGAAGAAAACTACCTGACCGGCCACCGCGACGGTATTTATTTCGAGTTCGTTTCCGAGTCGGAAATACGCCACAACAACAGCGAAGGGAATCTTCGATATGGCTTGCATTTTATGTTTTCGAACGACGACCATTACCACCACAACCGTTTTTACAACAACGGCGCCGGTGTAGCAGTGATGTATTCCAGAAAGGTCCAAATGACTGAAAATAATTTCGGATACAATTGGGGGAGCTCGGCCTATGGCATTTTGCTTAAGGATATTTCCGACAGCCACATCTGGAAAAACGTGTTCGAACACAACTCTGCAGGCGTTTATATGGAAGGCGCCAGCCGGATTACTCTTGAGCAAAATGAATTCCGGGAAAACGGCTGGGCACTGCGGGTGCAAGCCAGTTGCGACGGCAACATCATCCGGCAAAACAATTTTATAGGAAATTCTTTCGATGTATCCACCAACGGGCACTTGGTTCTGAACATTTTCGAAGCCAACTACTGGGATCGTTATGAAGGCTACGATCTTA
>JAEUUR010000057.1 GCA_016787465.1 Saprospiraceae bacterium
TTGGCAAATTCAACGGCCTACATTTTTGTTGCTATCTCGGTGGTTGCGTTTCTTGCTGTTCCTTTTTTACCGAAACCTGACCAATGGGTGGTACCTGTGGAAATGGAACGCCGGCGTATGTCATACCTGGCCATTTCATTAGCTTCGTTTGCCATGATGGTATTTGTAGGAAACCGGGTGGAAGGCGCTTATCCCGATCAAGCAGTTTCCAGGTTGTTGAACCGTGTAGATCAGTTCATATTCAACGATGCCTCAACGCAAAATGAAGAAATGTTGATCGGTCAGGCAGAGGATTTGCCGTTTTCGATTGCCTTTGCAGGCGGCGCCATCCCGTTGGAGGAAAAATCGGCCATGGAAATGGTCGAGAAAGGCAAAAAATCAACCGATCCTAGTTTCAAACTGAACAAAAAGGCAGAGCGGAAGATTGAAAAAGCCGAAAAGAAGGCACAAAAGAAAGCCAAGCGGGAGCTGCGAAAAAAACTATTTCGAATGATAGCAGCCGGAGGCACCTGTGCCCTTGCCGTACTGCTTATTATTTTACTGTTATTTCCATTGTGTGGAGGAATCTGTCTGATTATCGGCGGACTGAGTGGTGATATTGCCGGGGTTGCGATAGCAGGCGGCATTGCGCTGGCCGGCCTGTCCATCTGGGGGATGATCGCAGCAGGGAAGTGGTGCACAAAGAGTCGTACAAGTCAAACCGGTTGACAAATGTACAAAATCGCATCTTCTGAAATGACTGCGTACTTGCCACACCGGCCGCCGTTTATCATGGTGGATCATCTGGTGGAGGCGGAAGGAAATATGTATCAATCGGTTTTCTGGGTCGCGCACGACAACGTGTTTTTGGATGGAGATACCTTGCGTGAATTTGCGCTTATTGAGAACATCGCTCAAACATGCGCTGCCGGAATCGGATATTTGAGCCGTTCCAATGGAAATTCAGCGCCCATGGATGGATTGATGGGCGGTATTTCAAAGTTGACCGTATTCAAGCTCCCGCAGGTAGAAGATTTGATTGAAACCACCGTAACCAAACTACAACAATTTGGCGAAATGTATTCGTTTAAAGGGGTATGCTGCACTGGAACTTCTAAACTTTTGGAATGTGAACTGGTATTGGTCGGACTGCCAAAAAAATGAACCAACAACAAATGGATGAACTAAAACAAACCCTAAAAGAACAAATTATACAGGAATTGAATCTGAAGGAAGTTAAACCGGAAGATATTGCTGACGACACGCCACTTTTCGGCGATGGTTTGGGCCTAGATTCCATCGATGCCCTGGAGTTGATCGTCATCATGGAAAATTTTCATGGCGTAAAAATCACAGATGCTTCCGTAGGAAAAGAAGTGCTGTATTCCATCAACACGATGGCAGAGTATATCACACAAAATAAACCCGCTTGATCAATGCGGATTTTCGTAACCGGTATTGGCGTTGTCAGCGCGCTGGGCGATACTGTTCAGCAAAACTGGAACGCCCTGAAAACCGGTAATACGGGTATTCAATGGTCGGATCGCCTCGGATTGATGGTTGGCGAAGTAAAACAAACCAACGAATCGATCATGCGTGCCTATGCGCTCCCACAGGTAGATTTCTCCCGCACCACCTTATTGGCGCTCATCGCCGCTAAAACCTGTTGGGGTGAAAACCGCTTGGTGCCAACCCTGAAAACCGGATTGGTCGCCGCTACTTCCGCCGGCGGCCTCGACCGGATGGAGGAATATTATTTCAGGCATAAAACTGATCCTGATTTTGTCATGAATACCCTGATGACGCATGACAATGGGCGAACTACCGACCGCTTGGCAAACTTGCTGGGTATGAATGGTTTTGTGGGTACCATTTCCACCGCCTGCTCTTCCGGCGCTAATGCCATCATGCATGGCGCCAGACTGATCCGGCACGGTCGACTGGATCGCGCGCTGGTAGGCGGTTCAGATCCGCTTACCAGCTTCAATTTGAAGGGATTCGGCTCGCTGATGATTTACGATCCGGATATCTGTAAACCATTCGACGCAAACCGCAAAGGACTAAATATGGGCGAAGGAGGCGCTTTTTTATTGCTGGAAAGCGAACGAAGTTTGGTGGAAACCGGTAATAAACCGCTTTGTGAATTAACGGGTTGGTGCAATGCCACCGATGCGTATCACCAAACCGCCAGTTCGCCCGAAGGAGTAGGCGCCTCAATAACCATGCAAGGTTGCTTGCGCATGGCTGGAATAACGGCGGAGCAGGTGAATTACGTGAATGCGCACGGCACCGGTACTGGCAATAATGATTTGTCGGAAACCGCAGCATTGAAAAAAGTTTTTGGTGTGAAAACGCCGCCTTTCAGTTCTACCAAAGGATTTACTGGCCATACCCTGGCGGCAGCAGGCGCCGTTGAAGCAGTTTTTTCGGTAATGGCCATTTTGGAAAATGCCCTGCTGCCCAACGCCAATTTCACGACTCCCATGCCGGAAACCGACCTGTTGCCGGTAACAACATTCAAGGAGAACGCCGGAGTTGAATATGCCTTGTCAAATTCCTTTGGTTTCGGCGGAAATTGCACCAGCTTGTTATTTAAAAGGCACCACTGATGTTTATACGCGCAGCTTCTACGATTTCGCATCAGCCGACTTTCCGGAATAAGGGGTTCTCCTCGAAACTACTTCCTTTGACGCCGGACACCGCTTTGATACACCCTGATTACGGCATGTTTATTCCACCAAAGGACACCCGTCGGTTGAATGATATTCTAAAAATGGCCATAACCTGTACCTCCGACTGCCTGCTTCAGGCGGAAATTGATCAACCGGATGCCATCATCGTAGGCACGAGTATGGGATGCAATGAGTTTACCAAAACCTTCCTCGATAAAATCCATGCAGCCAATGGCGGGTTGATTGCGCCCACTGCCTTTATGTTGTCAACCCACAATACCATTGCCGGCCAGGTTTCTCTTTTCCTCGGCAACCAATCATACAATATAACCCACACACACAATAACCTGTCTTTTGAACACGCGCTCGTTGATGCCATGATGGCTGTTGAGGAAGGCAAACAACGGGTGCTGGTGGGTGCAGCAGACGAAATGGGGAATGAGTTGTACGATATGCACGAACGCTTACAAAACAACCAACTTCTGGCTACCAGCGGCGCTTCGTTATTTATTTTGTCGGATGAAGGATCCAGTGTTGCGATTCATTTGATCGATGTAGATTGTTATTCACAGCTTGAAAACCTTGAAGCGACGATCAATGATTTTCTAAAACGCAACAAGTTGACCTTGGAGGAGGTTAACAGGGTGCTTTTTTCCGCCAGTCGTAGTGCAACCGCTGAAACCCTGAGCCGCATTTTCCAAACAGAAAAAATAGTTGATTATCAGGTGTTTTCCGGTGCGTATTATGTCAACTCCGCTTTTGCCATGCACCTGGCTGTTGATTTGCTTGAAATGGAGTCCAAACCAGGTGAAAAGGTGTTGATTTGCAACAATCTGATACCAAATAACCTTGGATTGATCTTGTTAAGCCGATGAAACTTCTGAAGGATTTGTTTGAAGTGGTTGCAATGGCGCCTGAACCCATGGGGTTTTCAGCGACACTTAGGCTGTCGGCATCCCATGTTATTTATACAGGACATTTTCCCGGCTTTCCTGTCACGCCGGCAGTTGTTCAATTATACATCGTACATGAATTAATGGAGCAATACCTTGGGTACAAGCTGAAATTAAAAACGGTCAATTATGCGAAGTTCGTAAAGGTGATAAACCCTGAGGAATCGCCGGAAATAGAGGTACTAACGCAAATTGAATACATTGGTTCAGATGTAATTGTTCATGCAAAGGCCATTCCATTTTTTAAATGCAGTATCATGTATGAACGGCAGCAGGCTGAGCAGTGAGGTTGTATGAACGAATCAATCCCTGCAGAAACCCAAAGGTAAACTACAGGGATTAAGGTGCCGGAACCCCAGGATGCAAAGGTTTGCCTATGCCTTTTTAGTCGGGCAGGTCGAAAGGCCGACAGCTGCGTAAATCGGGCAAAAGCCGACCAGGCTGGTGAGTACGAAAATAGCGCCCAGGGCCAGCAACACGTAGCCAAATGTTCCGGTGACGGTTCCCGTGAAATACAGTGCAGCAAAAACAAGTGCCAAAACGATACGCACGATTTTGTCGGTGGAGCCTACATTCTGTTTCATAAGTGAAATTTTAACGGTTAAGTGATTGAATCAGAAGGCCGATCAGGGTAGCGATGCCTAAACAAATGAGGCAAACCAATGCTAATTTTCGCCAACTGAATTTCGGTTCTGACATGTTGTTTTGTTTGATGATACAAATGTCGGAGGCTGTTGCCAGGTCGTATGTTACCCAGGTCACACAACTAAGAAAAACGCAGGTAGAATGGCCTTTATCGAGGTAGTATGGCCTTTAGGCAGGTAGTATGGCCTTTAGGCCGTCGGTAAGGCGGGCTTCAGCCCGGCGTAAGTGGCGTAAAGTGAAAAGAATTACCAGCCAATTTTAGGTCTGCATTCGATGTCAGATTTTTTCCTGCGGAGTTCGCAGAAGGAAATTTCCCGCAGAAAACGCAGAAAGTGACGCAGAATCCGCAGAAGGAATTTTCCTGCATCGTTCCCGCTTGTTAAAAATCAGGCAGCGAAACAATCCGGATGCGCCCTCTGGCGAGTTTAACCATCCCTTTGCGTTCCATTTGTTTGAGCAAGCGGGAAATGACGGTACGTGCGGTGCCAAGGTCGTCGGCAATTTCCTGGTGGGAAATATGAGGAATAAGTGTGCCTAAGAGTTCGGATTTGTCCTTTAAGTAGCGCATGAGACGATGGTCGAGACTGGAGAATCCGATTTCATCTACGGTATGCAGTAGTTCATTGAATCGGTTGGCATACGATTCGAGCACAAAATCGAGCCATGCGGGATATTTGCGGCCAAGCATGTAGGCTTGGTCGGAGGGCAAGCCGATCAGCAGGGTAGTTTGCTGAGTAACGGCCTTAATGGCGCTTTTATGTTGTTTGAGGCACGAGGAGAGTGTGATTGCGCAACTTTCTCCGGGTTGGATGTAGTATAAAAGGATTTCATGACCGTCGGCGTCGGCTCTGGCCACTTTAATAGAGCCTTTCAGCACAAACGGAATGACTTTGATGGTATCACCGGGCTCCATGATCACTTTCCCAGCCGGAATTTCCAGGATGGCGGCTTTTTCGGCGATACTTTCTGCCAGCCCTCCCCCCATGAGTTGAGGGAAAAGGTTGTTCAGAGCAAGTATGATCTTTTCTTTATCCATCCGGGTTTGTTAGTCAAGCCACCCACCTTTGAAGCCTGCTTTCACCAGGCCATCACGGATGTATTTGTTCTTTTTCATGATATTCCAAATAATCCCTGACCGGTAATTGGCAAGTTGGATGAGGATAGGGCCTTGATCGATGCCCAGATAATCGGGGTCGTACCAGCCTGTCTGACCGTTTTCAAATTGGAAACTGAGGTTAAAGGCATCGATGAAACCAAATCGCCCGTACGTTTTTGGGTATTCAGATTTCATGTGTTTTAGGGCGTCGATACAAATTTTCGGTGCGAATGGGATAGAGCCGCCTGCTGCGGTTGGGGCGATGGTGCCATCGTCTTCGAGATAGGCGAAACCTACACCGCGTGCGCTGTAATCCATAAAGTGGATATTCGGATCGTATTTGTTACGGTTGCCGGGGCCGTCGCAGGCAGTCAGTCCCCAAAGTTTTTTGCCATATCCAACAAACCCGCCGGGGTTCAGGGTGCAATGTTTCCAGTTGGCGAGGGTTGCACGCCTTGA
>JAEUUR010000087.1 GCA_016787465.1 Saprospiraceae bacterium
TCGCCGATTCCAATCAGGTCGCCGTTGGGAGCGCGAAGGATATCCTGGAAACGATCCAGGTTGTAAACATGAGGGCCAAAGGGTTTGCTCCATTGAAAATTAAAATTCGAATCCAGCTTTACCCAATGTGCTTGATATCTATTCCAGCCGTAAACAGGGTCTACTCCTAAATCTTCCCCTGCATAACAAATCCAGGAACCATCTTCCTGAGGAAAAAAACGACCAAGCCCAAGTCCATTGAAAGGCAATGTATTGTCTGCGGTCCATTGCCACTTTAAATCGCCGGCATCGTTGAATACACAAAACCAGGGGCGTGTAAACGAATTGAAGCCATTGTAAAACGTTTTACTTCCATTGATCAACCATAAAGAATCCTGAAATCGGTAAGCTTGTGTGAATGAATCGTCCCAATTCGAAATCCCCCAGGTTTTTTTCCAGATTGTATTGCCTTGTTTGTCCACTTTTCTCAACAGCGCATCGAGATTGCCATTATCAGCCTGGTTGAAATAGCCATACAACAAATAACCATCCGCCACCTCAATTGGTGACATTAAATGTTCCCCTCCCGATATGGTATCCATATACTTTTGAACAAATTTAATTCCCAAATGGTCATCCAGTTTGATAAATACAGCATCACGACCATAAAGAGCCGAAGTTGTCAGTGCATACCCATTATCTGAAGTGACACTAATTTTGCCCCAATGTTTATCTATAGAGTAAATGTTGTTTGTGTCTACAAGTAATCGATGATCCAATCGATTGCCAAATGTGTCAAAACGAGCTACAAAAACTCCTTGGCGATAAGGCAAAGCAGAGTCTTGCGCCAATCCATATGCAATGATGGTGTCGCCGTTTATGACTACATCATAGAAGCGGTTTATTATTAAATCATCGTAGTCGTGAGCTGTATTAAATCCAGGTTGAGCACATAAAAAAAACGGTATCAGGAGGAGTCCTCCCGAAAATAATAGTGGTTTCATGACAAACGAAGTTTAGTGTTGGATAATAATTTTCGTTTGTATCACGGAACCATCCCGCAACCTAAGGCGCAATAAGTAAAAGCCGGAAGCAACTTTTTCGGTATTCAATGATAGTGATTGACTGCCATCTACGGTACCTTCGAAAAACACTGAAGTCCCATTCACATCAAAAAGTTGAACGGAAGAAAGTTTACTACTTTTGGAAACAACATTAATATCGTATGAAGTCGGGTTGGGGAATACACTGACCTCTGTGTTAAAAACCTCCGGATTGGAAAATTTACGTGATCTGTTTTCAGGCGCCTGACAATCCGGGAACAAATCGACTCCATTCCTTTCAAGCACCGTGCCTGCCAAAAATCCAGCCTCATTACATTCCACTGCGTAGGGTTTCAAATCTTGCAATATGGTTTGTGGAAGGTCCCCTACTATTCCCCCTGCAGACAAATGCGGGTATAAAATATCAAAGACTTCAAGTACTTGATTATGTGTTGCAAGTCGTTCGCCGGTGAGTCCATATTTTGAAGGCAGGGTAGAGAAAATATTGTCGGCTGCAATGAAGTTTCCGATAAAAAAATGATGTCTGGCGCGGTGGTAATCCGCTTCATAGGTTTCCAGATACTCAAGCCAGGTCAAAATAGAATCGGTTTTGATACTGACCGTATCCAGTTGATAACTGTGTAAAATGGTTCTTCCAGCGCGATCCAGTTCAAGGCGAAGCTGGCTGATCGCGCTTTGTTCCTGCACCTTCTGTACAGGAGAAAGAATGTTCGGAAAAGCGGCTATTTTACTCAGCCAGGTTTGTTTGTTTTGGAAAAAGCTGGTTTTTGTAGCGCTCAAAGCAAATTCTGGGCAAGGCGGGTTGGGGCATGAGTTAGTACCGCCGCCGCAAGTCAAATTATTATTGTCAGCATCAATCTTATTAATTCCACTTGAATAAAGTTGATTTCCAGGATCTTCATTCGGTCCATTACCATAATAGTAGGTCAATTCAACACCATCGTTTCTAAAACCAAATTCTGTTCCTCCAAATGTGTTGCCCGCGGCAGTGGACTTTACTGTTTGGTTCGGACCTGGAACCTCTTCTCCCTGCACCAGCCTCACTTGTCCATCCTCCACCAAAAAATCACCGTCCAGTGCATTTTCATTGCTGTTGCATTCATACAACAACCCTGAAAACTGCATTTCGCCCATTTGTCCGCCGTTCACTCCGCCTGCCTGATTCCCAACCGTCATGAGGTTGAAGGTATTGCTGAATACTTCATTGTTCATGTAACCCAGGTCAATCATACTTGTCCCTAACAATTCTTCCAAATCGAAATCATTTGAGGTCGATACGAAATCATTGTCGCTTACCATTGCATTCGCGGACAATCCGAAGGCTTGAACTCCTACGATTCCTGCTTTTAGGTTGTTGTCACAATCATCCAGCCTGTTCATCGTGAAGGTATTTCCGACTACCCGGAATCCGGGAGTCTCCGTTGAATACACCCCGGTAAAACAGTCCTTGAACTCATTGCTTGAAACAGAAAATATTCCGGCGCCCAAAAACAACGTACTAAAATGAATACCGTAATCAAGCCCGTCAAAAAAACCTTGCATGGCAATCAATCCGGCATCTTCGGCAACGATGCCGTTAGCCCGGTCATCGCGTGTGGTGCAAAAAGTACGATCATCAATAAAATCGCTGCCATTAAATATCAAACCATAAACGCCTTTCAGGTTTACCATTTCAATTTTTTCATTACCCCCGCGATAATCATTGTTCATGGAGAAGGTCGTATTGAAAAACCTTCCGGTATTGGCTTGCTTGTCATAAGGCGCATATTTCACAGCCTGGGTACAATTTTTAATAAAGCCGCCATTCGAAAAAACCATACCTCCTGTAGTTTGTAAACTAAGTATGCCATTCAAATGACCTTGAACCTGAATACCACAAACGGCATGTTCAATAATTCCTCCGGGGTTGATTTTCAAATAACCTTGCAGGGCGGTGGTTTGAGCTGACAATTTGCTTCCGTTTACAATTACGCCTTGCCACATTTTTCCGCAAGCCCCGGTAATCGTGCCGTTCACTTGAAGCTGAGCGCCTTTTTCCACATAGATATAAGCGCGGGGAGGCATTTCAAGCGTACCGTTTACAATCAATGTTTGCCCTGTGGGAATCAGGATATTAGAAAAAATAGAGGGCGGTGTATTCCATATCGTTACATTCGACGGTGGGTTATTGATCACGGTTTTAGCCTGAGCTGCCTGAAGGACGGGGGCGTTGAATAAATAACGCCGCATTCTTGAAACCTGCCCCGGAGTGAACTGCGATCGGCAATCGTCAGGATACACATAACTCATGAAATTTAGTGTGGAATTAGTCGTGACGCCGGAAGGAATCGGGTTACAACCCGTAGTGGTCGATATTGAGCCGTCAATGTTGTTGATTTCAGTATCATCCACATAGTCGCCGCAACAAAAACCTGCAGGGACGCCAAAACAGTTACAATCACAACCATTTGAAGTTTGGTCGCATCCTCCATCAGAATTGCCGGTTTGCGTATGTGATAGTCCGAAACAATGCCCGACTTCGTGAATTACCACCTCTGTTTGTTCGGCAGGCAGGTTGTTTGAACTTCGAGTTCCCCCTACAAACAGATAATTGTTTGGAATATGATAAGCATAACCACTCGCTTCGCCTGCTATCGAAAAAATATAAATGTCCAACCCATCGGTATGTTGGATGCCATTGTTATCTCTCAAGTCGGAGGCACTTGGAGATTGTGAGCCGAAATCATAGACAGAGACTGTCGCGATTGCCTGACCGCAGACGCCATTATTCCCTACCAGATAAATGCCATGTTTGTTGTATTCGGCATTAAGGAGATTAAGTGAAGCATTTGCTCGCTGTTGAGCTTCAGCAAGCGTTATCCAGGGAGTGCTGGGGGGGGGGGGCAACAATGTAATTGAAATAAACTTTAACATAAAAAGCTTGTTCGTAAGTTGGATGTGGGCCATGATATTGAATATCGGGCGCCTGAGACTTCAATGTGCCAATACTACAAAATAGCATAAAAATCAGGAGAAAAAAATGGTTTTTTTTCATGGTAAGTAAATTTTAGGTTTAAAGTTGCTGCAATTTAATGATTTTAGTTTGTTGCACCAAATCGTTTGACCTTCTAGATACAGCCTTTTCAGATTAAATGTTACTATTTATTCTCGAATCATTACCAAAAATTAAGGAGTGTATCTGTTCCAAAGATTGGACATATACACTCCTCAACAAAAAATTCAACTGTATCCAATCCTTATTTCGGCCCGCAAACCGTAAACTTCCCATTAATGCATTTCAACAGATCCAACAACTGATTGATGTGAGGCGGTTGGCTCAGGTTCACATTTACGTTGCCCAGCGTCAGGTTCGTGACGCGAATCAATTCATTGACATCCGGATTCGGCTTCAGGCTTTGTTTAATAATCGGTGTGATCGTGCAACCGAAGCTAGACAGCTGCCTTGCTCCAAAACCGGGGATCAAACGCGCAAGCAAACTCAATTTGATGGTTTCTCCCAACAATGGGTTTTCCAATCGTCCGGTAGCATTGATCGGATTCGACATCAAACGGCAGTCAGCGCCGGCAACGGCATCATCGAACGGAAGTGTTTTGGGCGTGGTTCCGGCATATGGAAGCCACTGGACCACGCAAGCGCCGCGACCAGGTGGGATCGTCACGGTAGCCGCATTTTGTCCGTATTTCAGCGCGCCGCCCGCCAGCGCTTCTTCGATCAACGGGGTCACATCCTTGGTAATACGTTGCACGCAAGTGGATGTATTACCGCAATCGTCTTTCGCCTTCCAGGTACGGT
This sequence comes from Saprospiraceae bacterium, assembly GCA_016787465.1. Classification (GTDB taxonomy): domain Bacteria; phylum Bacteroidota; class Bacteroidia; order Chitinophagales; family Saprospiraceae; genus M3007. Next base: position 4,837 of record JAEUUR010000087.1, read on the forward strand.
CGGTGATGCAAAACCATTCGCAATCGCCTGAAATGTGGGTGTCAAACCTTGAAAAATCCATCCGGTCGTCGCAATTGTCGACGGCGGTAGCCAGGCCCGTTTTGGCAACGGTGGTATCGCAGGTTACGGTAATGTTGGCCGGACAAGTGATCACCGGTGGCTTTTTATCTTCCACTTTAATGGCCTGCAAACAGGTTTTGATATTCCCGCTGTTATCGGCAGCCGTCCAGGTGCGCATGATGGTAAACGAATGAGTGCATGCACCAGGAGAAATCACGTCTTCGTGTTGGATGGAAGCGATGGCGCAGTTGTCGACCGCGGCAGCCGTGCCGGTGTTGGCTGGTGTCGACAGCTCCTCGCAACTGATTGTTTTATCGACTGGACAAATAATGGCCGGCGCTTCCAGGTCGATCACCGTCACGCGGAAACTGCATGTGCTGGTGTGCCCTACGTTATCCCTGGCTGTGACCGCCACGGTTGTCTGACCTACGGGAAAGAAACTGCCGCTGGGTGGAACGGAGGAAATGGTTACATTCGGACAGTTATCGGAAAACGTGGGGTTGAAAATGACGCTGGCGCCGCAAAGACCCGGGTTGTTTACCATTTTGATTGGCGCCGGGCAAGCCAGAACAGGACTTTGATTGTCTACCAGCGAGCTTGCCAGATCAATCAAGGCCTGACCCAGGCTGGCAAAGGATTCACGTGTCCAGTCGGCGCCTTCCTGCAAGGTTTTGGGACTGTTCAGCAGATCCGGGCCGGATAACCGTTGGATGTTGTCGTTAAAACCCGGTGTTTCCGCTCCTACACCGATGCCAAAAATATAAACGCCGGAGCATTTAATTTTGTTGGCCTCTGCCAGCCAGGTATTCACCGCCGAGTTTTCTGTAGGGTTGCCATCGGTAATAAAAAAGATGATATCAACATCGCGAATTGCCTGGGCTGCCACCAGCGCATCGAAATAATCGGTGCCGCCTGCCGGCGAATAATTGGCGCCCAAGTAGTTGTCGATGTCGGTCATGAAGGAATTGGGTTTGACGTCGCGTATGACGAATGAATTGGCAGCGCTGCTTGCAAAATCGACAATGCCCATTTCCACTTTACCGTTTGCGTCGGTTTGGGTGTGTAGGATGTTAGCAAAACCCCGAACAGCTGCTTCCACCATGGCCGTTGATGGAGAAATTGATCCGGATTCATCTAAAATCAATAACACACGGAACGGGCCGCCGCCAGGCGCCTGACAACCAGGGAAAACTGGATTTGACGTTACAACACCGGTTTGTGGCGGGCACGGACTTTGGGCAGACAGGCTTAGGCGCGACGCAAATGTAACCAGCAACAAACAGCAAAAGATCACATTTTGAATTTTTTTCATTTTTGGGTAAATTGAAGTGAACAGATATAGATTAATCACCATAATGAGCAAAGCGTAAACAATTAAATAATATTTTTTTGCTTCGTATGGTTTGGCTTTGTAATAACCCAGGCGCAGCATTCATCCTTTGCTCATCGTTCTTCGAAAACACGGTTATCTTTGCGCCCGATTTTTTGTACAACATGACAGATAAAAAAAGAGTGCTTATTGCCGGCGGCGCCGGTTTCATTGGTTCGCATTTGTGCGACCGATTTTTAAAAGAAGGTTTTCACGTAATCGCTATGGATAACCTGCTGACGGGCGATTTGGCGAACATCGAACACCTGTTCAAAGAGAAAGACTTCGAGTATTACCACCACGATGTTACCAAGTTTATCCATGTGCCCGGCAAACTGGATTACATCCTGCATTTTGCTTCGCCGGCCAGCCCGATCGATTACCTTCAAATGCCGATTCAGACCTTGAAAGTAGGCGCGCATGGCACCCATAACCTGCTCGGTTTGGCGAAAGAAAAAGGCGCTCGCATCCTGGTTGCTTCTACTTCAGAGGTGTATGGCGACCCGATGGTGCACCCGCAAACGGAGGAATACTGGGGTAATGTCAACCCCGTTGGCCCGCGTGGCGTGTACGACGAAGCCAAACGTTTTTTGGAGGCCATCACCATGGCTTACCACAACTACCACGGCGTTCAGACCCGTATCATTCGCATTTTCAACACGTACGGCCCGCGCATGCGCGTGAACGACGGCCGGGTATTGCCCGCCTTTTTTTCGCAGGCGATTCGTGGAGAAGGACTTACGGTTTTTGGCGACGGATCGCAGACCCGTTCTTTTTGTTACGTCGACGACCTGGTGGAAGGCATTTACCGCTTGTTGTTAAGCGACTACCACCTGCCCATGAATGTGGGTAACCCATCTGAAATTACGGTGATGCAATTCGCCCATGAAATTCTGGCCTTGGTGGGCAATCCCAAAGCATATATTGATTACCGCCCATTACCGGTAGACGACCCAAAACAGCGCCAACCCGACATCACCAAAGCGCGTACCATCCTCGGCTGGGAGCCGCGTTTCAACCGCGAAGAAGGTTTAAAACTCACCTACGAATACTTCAAAAAAGTCGTAAAATGACCACGATCCTGATCACCGGCGGCGCCGGATTTATCGGCTCCCACCTGGTGCGCCTGTTCGTCAATAAATACCCGAACTACAAGATTGTAAACCTGGATTTGCTGACCTATGCCGGCAACCTGGAAAACCTGCGCGACGTAGAAAACGCGCCGAACTACGTTTTTGAAAAAGCAGACATCAACGATCCTACGCAGCTTGCACAAGTACTTGAAAAACACCGGCCTGAAGGCATCATCCACCTGGCGGCAGAAAGCCACGTGGATCGATCCATTTCAAACCCGGTGGCTTTCGTGGAAACCAATGTGCTTGGCACCGTAAAATTGCTCAACGCTGTCAAAAACCTATGGGGCGCCGATCTGGAAGGCAAACGTTTTTATCACGTCAGCACCGACGAGGTGTATGGATCGCTGGGTGATGAAGGTTTTTTCACTGAAACAACCGCGTACGATCCTCGCTCGCCCTACTCGGCTTCCAAAGCGGCCAGCGATCATTTTGTACGCGCTTATTACCATACGTTTCATTTGCCGGTGGTTTTGTCGAACTGCAGCAACAACTACGGTCCCAATCAGTTTCCGGAAAAACTGATTCCACTGATGATCAACAATATTCGCACGGAAAAGCCGCTTCCTGTATATGGCGACGGCCAAAATGTGCGCGACTGGCTGTGGGTAAAAGACCACGCCCTTGCCATCGATGCCATTTTTCATGGCGGCCGCACCGGGGAAACCTACAACATCGGCGGAAACAACGAATGGACGAACCTGGCACTGGTGCAGCAACTCTGTGATATTATGGACGAATTACTGGGTAGAACACCGGGAGATTCTCGCAAGTTGATCAGCTTTGTTAAAGACCGCCCGGGGCACGACCGCCGCTATGCCATCGATGCCTATAAGTTGCACCACGAACTCGGCTGGAGCCCTACCGTGCAATTTGCGGAAGGATTCCGGGAAACCGCCAAATGGTATCTGGAGCATGAAGATTGGCTGGAACATGTGGTGTCGGGGGAATACAGGAAGTATTATGAGGGGCAGTACCAGGATTGACCGTACCTTCCCCCCATGCAATCCGCCCGCCATTCCGAGCTCATCCGCAACGAAGCCCATCGCCTGGGTTTTGAATTTGTCGGTTTTGCCCGGGCTGAAAAACTGGAAGATGAAGCCCGCAAACTGGAACAATGGCTCACGCGCGGCGCGCACGGGCGTATGGCGTACATGGCCAACCATTTTGATTTGCGAGTCGACCCTACCCTGCTGGTTCCAGGCGCAAAATCCATGATATGCCTGACTTTCAACTACCACAATCCGGATAAACAAAAGAACGACCAAGCGCCTAAAATCGCCTCCTACGCCTATGGACAAGATTACCATTTTGTCGTGAAAGAGCGATTAAAACAATTGCTCGCGTATATGCAAGAGCAAATTGGCGAAATTAA
>JAEUUR010000088.1 GCA_016787465.1 Saprospiraceae bacterium
TTCATCCAGCAAAGTCTGGGTGGTGGTGGTGGGTTGCACATTTGGCATTTCCATGAAGGATGTGACGCCTCCCGCCACCGCAGCCATGCTTTCAGTGGCAATTGTTGCTTTGTGGGTTAAACCAGGTTCGCGAAAATGCACCTGATCGTCAATGATTCCAGGTATCACAAAATTGCCCGCAGCATCCAGTTCAATGTTTGCTGTTTCGTGAATCGTTTTTTGAACTTTATCGATTCGGCCCGCGCGAATCAGCAAGTCGGTTTCAATAATCCGGCCGCGATTCACCAAACGCGCATTTCGGACCAGGATACTTTTTGATTCCATTTATACACGGTGAATAAAGTGATTCAATTGAGTTGAGTGATTTAAAAACAGGATTTTCAAGAATTGATTGTACTATCTCAATGCTCACACCTGCTTTGTGTTGACGGTATGCTATTTATTCGTCTAACCGAATGCAAAAATCGAGTGAAAGCAGTGTAATGAGCTGATTTTCGCAAAATATCTTTTTCTGTTTTTGATGTTCTAAAAACCTGCATCTCGCCTCGCAATGCAGCCTTTTTTATAAACAATTGATAATGTATACGTTGTAAATTCAAATCAATAAATTTTGAAAAAAAAACTACAGTTTGTGTTGACATTTTCAGATAAACCCTACTTTTGCCCCTGTAAATAACAAGAAGCGTTACACAACGTTTTTTTGAAATGCGACAATACGCCTTCGGGCTATTAAGATAAAGGTTTAAAATGAAGCGTGTTTTGATGACGTCCTTCTCCGGGAAAGCTCGGAGGGGGACTTTTTTTTTGAGGTTTAATTTTACCTGACTTTCCTGATATTGTACAGGAAGATGAGGATAGTCACTTAATTTTGCACACAAATGCCTGCTCCTGAAGCGTTAAAAATACAACCCCTCCTCCTGCGTACCGTTGTGGAATGCCTCTATTCCATCTTCGTGGATGGCAGGCATGCCGACAAAGTGATTGAATACGCACTCAAAAACAACCGGAAAGCTGGCAGCCGCGATCGCGCTTTTATCGCCGAAACCACCTACGAAATTGTTCGACACTATCGATTGTACCAGGAAATTTTAGGCAAAAAACCTACCTCCCAGTGGGATTTTTGGCAAATATGCGGTATCCACCTGGTCAGAGCTAAACAGGCTCCCCTACCCTCTTTTTTGGAATTCAAAAACTTGAATTTCAATGAGATAAAACAAAAACTTGAATCATTTAAAAATGTCAGGGCCGTTTACGAAAGCATCCCCGACTGGTTAGACACCCTCTGCCAGGATGAATTGCCCGAGGTTTGGGACGACACCCTCTCCGCGTTGAACCAACCCGCGAAAGTAGTACTCAGAACTAACCGGCTCAAAATCGACCCTCAAAAACTTGCCCATGTTTTAGCGGAAGAAAAAATTGACACTTATCCAGTTGCAGATTCAGATGCACTGGTACTCCGCAAAAGGCAAAATGTTTTTCAAACCAAGGCATTTAAAGCCGGTTTTTTTGAGGTGCAGGATTTCAGCAGTCAGCTAGTTGCACCCTTGTTAGCTCCTGAGCCCGGCATGCGAGTTATCGATGCCTGCGCAGGCGGAGGAGGCAAATCGCTCCATTTGGCGGCGCTTATGCAAAACAAAGGGTTGATCATAGCTCTCGACACGCTCGCCTGGAAACTCGATGCGCTGCGTGTACGCGCGCGAAGGGCCGGTGTCTCCAACATCGAACCACGATTTATAGAATCCAATAAAACAATCAAAAGGTTGTACGGCTCGGCCGACCGGCTTTTGCTGGATGTACCGTGCAGTGGATTGGGTGTGCTCCGTCGCAACCCCGATTCCAAATGGAAACTGACCCTGGAGCAGATAGAATCCTTAAAAAAAACTCAAGCAGAAATCCTGCGGGCTTATTCCCCGATGTTGAAACCCGGAGGCCGCATGGTGTATGCAACATGCAGCATTTTGCCCTCCGAAAACCGCATGCAGGTGGATGCTTTTTTGAAAAGTGAAACCGGCAGTCGGTTTAAATTACTGTATGACAATCGTATCCTCCCGCAAGATGCCGGTTTTGATGGATTTTACATGGCATTGCTGGAATGCGTGTGATTTGAACCCCATCAGGATTTTCCAGGATAAACCGGAATAATAGGATCGGGGAATTTGACTTCGATGATTCGCAAACGATGTTTATTCCCCAATTTTAATTTGCGGGGTTTGCTCAGCCACCATCCGGCGCCCAGAGAAATGGCTGCCATGCTGAACAGCTTTGGCGCATTAACATCTTTGTCGTTGTAAAGATACCGGCCGGCGACCGTGGCCAGTGTTAGCGTAGCGCCAAAGGAAAACAGTGCCCCACCTGCGATCCGGGCGCCCACTTTTCGCCGTACCTTAATTTGTGAAATACTATCCAGACGCACTGCAAAATTGTCGAGCATGAGCGTTTTCGACTCCGGCAATAAATCGGTAATTTCCCGGTGATACCAATAATCTTCCCTACCCTTCAGCCTGAAATGCAGGTAATCACCGACATACAGTTTAGTTGTTTTGGCGCGATTGGCACGTTCAATCAACAACATTTTTTGGGCAAAAAGGCTACTGAAAGAGATCAAAATGAAGGTTAAGGTAAAAATATGCCGCATCGTTTCTTTTGTTTAACCTGAAATGGTGGTCATAAAACGAAATAACTTGCTCATACGCTGGCAGAGTCTGCCTGACAAGTAGTTTTCCCATAGAAAACGCAAAAGGTTGCGCTGAATCCGCAGAATTTTTGATTGTAAATTTTGAAAAGCATGCCTTTCGCGCCAATAAACCAAATAATTGTAAGCGGACTTTGCGATCAATTAGTTTATAAGACAGTCTTTTTCGCGCTCAGTCCATCCATTTGTTCCGGTCGGCAAGCACTCCCAGTTGCTCCCAGGTCAGGATAATGTCTGTTTGGCCAACTGCATAGGGTGCAACCTCATAAGGATTGTAGACAAAACGTACGCCTTCTTTTACTACACACCATTGCATCGGAAGCGGCAACGGGATGCTTTCCGGAAACACCAGATCTTCAAGTGTATAGTGGTCGCCGTTTTTATTGTGGGTATCGACAAAGCCCTTTTGAATGAGTGCTTGTAATGCAACTGTATCTTTCACAATATCAGTAAGTTCCACTAGCTTCCCGTCGGCCAGGCTGAATGAGAACAGTGCGGAACCATAGTTACCGTGCGCTCCGCCCGTGAAGGAGTAGTTACTCATTTCAATCGATAAGGCTTTTTTGCTTTGGAAAAGGTTTTTACTGGTCAATTCATTGGCAAAACTCATTCCCATCTCGGGTGTTGCAGCATACTGATCCTGCACCATGAGGTATAAATTGGCAATGGCCGAATCAAAAGCCTGAGGCAAAGGCATTTTTTGATCGCCACCGATCACCATATACACAAATGCCATGATGGTGTCGTTGATCGATTGAACAACTGCCGGTTTATCCCCTCCTGAAAGTACCGGGTAAGCCAGCTCTATTTGTGCGCACACCGTGTCAACGACACATTTTTTTGCTTTGGCTTCGGTCATTGTCACCACCAAAGGCGTTGTAGTTGAAGGAGTATTGTTGCAGGCCCAAAAGAAAGAAGAAGCTAGAAGCAGTAAGCTGAAAAAGTATCGCATTTGAAATGGTAGATGAATGATTGAGTTACCGCAAAGGTGAAAAGAATCCCGGAGTTCAAGGGGCAGGAATTTGAAAAGTCTGCACCTCATGCAGCAAATCGGGAAAAAAAGCATCAAAATCTGCTGAAAAGTGTACTATTTCATCAAAAAAGAAAGCGCCTAATGCGCTTGCATCAAATTGCCCGGGCAGTCGGTTGCTGAACCGTTGCAAAACCCATTCCAGTCCTTCCCTTTGCTGATAGCCGTGTAAAAAACGGCCTTTCAACATCAACGGCAAACGTTCATTGAGGGGAGCAGGCATTTCAGAAACCCGTCTTTGCAGTTGCTCGTATGTTTTTTCGGCAAATTGATCAAACCCAAGCGAGCTGTACATATCCCATTTCAAGGCAAGTAAATGGTCGTATAAAATATCAACAAAAGGAGGTGCATACCTCCCTGCAAACGGCCTGATCCTTTTAACGCTTTGATCCGTCATCGGATGATTATCAGTAAACGAATCGATCCGCCGATGCAATAAAATGCCTTTTTGGACTTCCTTTGGATATTTCTGCCAATCACTTCCTTTGACGAAATCACCAATAAAATTCCCCAATAGCACGTCTTCGTCGTTGAAAGAAAGAAAACAATGGGCAAGATGGTTCATGAAATGAGCTTGAAACGGTTCTATTGCGGAGGGTTTTGTTACCTTTGCGCCCGCTTTTGAAAAGACGTTAAAAAAAGCAACGTCAAAGGTAATCATTCTTAACTCTCGCATCCAGAATAATGGCATTACAGTGTGGTATCGTTGGCCTGCCCAACGTCGGAAAATCAACTTTGTTCAACGCGCTGACCAACGCGAAAGCTTTGGCAGCCAACTATCCATTCGCAACCAAAGACCCCAACGTCGGCATTATCACTGTTCCCGATGTGCGGCTTGATAAACTTTCAGAAATTGTTCAGCCTCAAAACATTCAGCCCACAACGGTTGAAATCGTGGATATTGCCGGCCTTATAAAAGGCGCCAGCAAAGGCGAAGGACTTGGAAACCAGTTTCTTGCCAACATCCGCGAAGTGGATGCGGTAATCCATGTGGTACGTTGTTTCGACGACGACAATGTGGTGCATGTTGATGGTTCGGTAAATCCTATCCGCGACAAAGAAATTATCGACCTGGAACTGGGACTTAAAGACCTCGACACGGTTGATAAACGAATTGACAAAGTGGCCAGGGCAGCCAAAGCCGGCTCAAAAGATGACCTGAAAGCCCTGGAAACACTCAATTTAGTTAAAAGCCACCTGGAAAGCGGTCGCCCGGCACGCGAACTGCTCAGCAACCTGGATGATGATGGAAAAAAGCTGCTGACAAAAGACCTTTCGCTCCTAACTGCCAAACCAGTTTTGTATGTTTGCAATGTTGATGAAGGCGCCATTGAATCAGGAAATGCACATACCGAGGCATTCAAAAAATCAGTAGCAGCCGAAAACGCAGAAGTGATCCTGATTTGTGCGGGTATTGAAGCGCAAATCGCAGAAATGGACTCGAAAGAAGAACAAATCGAGTTTCTTGAAATGATGGGTTTGAGTGAACCAGGCGTAAACAGGTTGATTACCGCAGCCTACAAGCTGCTCAACCTGATCACCTATTTCACCGCCGGCGTTAAAGAAGTACGCGCATGGACCGTGCGTCGCGGGGCAAAAGCGCCCGAAGCAGCAGGAGTTATTCACTCCGATTTTGAAAAAGGGTTTATTCGGGCTGAAGTGATCAAATACAATGATTATGTGACACTCGGCTCCGAAGCGAAAGTGAAGGAAGCCGGAAAAATGGCCGTCGAAGGAAAGGAATATGTTGTGACCGACGGCGATATCATGCACTTCCGCTTCAACGTTTAATAGCAGATTCATCCGATTTGAATGATATCACGGATTGATTCACTTGGTTTTCAAGGATTTGAAGGAGTGAATTGTTCAAAACCACTTTGCGGTGGATATAAAAACACTTGAAAAAAGAAGTCAACATATTCCCGCGCATCATTGAGCGCATTGAAGACTGGCCGATTTACCTGTTGAGCAAAGACAGGCCTGAATTCGTCAGGCAAATTGATGAGCACACTTTCAAAAGAATCAGCAGCCGGCACCGGAAAGATCTAGCTGATGTACTGGTTAAAGCCATTTACCAGGAACGTATCCGTATCAAAGAGTCACCCTGGAAAGTTGACCCGCCCAATGAACGCTCCTTTTGGAACAGAATCAGCAAAAAACTGATCAAAAAATCACTCGACCGCGACGATCACCAGGCTCGTTCGGTGAATGAAGAAATTTTACAAAAAATCATCCATCGGTACTCTGAAGAAATTGTTGGCACTTTTCAGATATCCACTTTCCGTTTTGCCCAACGATTTCTTACGGCATTTTTTAACCGCATTTTTAACGCAGCCGTTGGCAGGAGTTTGCGCGCTATGTTTCGCGGGCGCCGCAATTTGTATGAAAGGCTGAATGTAGTGGGCGATGTTGAAACAGTGCGTGAGCTGTTCAAACATGGAACAGTGGTAGTAGTGCCAACGCACAGCAGCAACCTGGATTCCATTCTTGTGGGTTATGCCATGGATCAAATTATGGGGCTGCCATCGTTTTCCTATGGCGCGGGATTGAACTTGTACAATTTCGGCCCGGCAGCATACTACATGAATCGATTGGGGGCATATCGAGTCGATCGTCGGAAGAAAAACGAAATCTACCTGGAAACCCTTAAAACCATGAGTCGCCTGAGCATAGAAAGGGGCGTCAACAGTTTATTCTTCCCCGGCGGCACGCGTTCGCGCTCCGGTGCATTGGAAGATGACCTCAAGCTGGGACTGCTGGGTACCGCCGTAGAAGCACAACGCGCCATGGTACAAAAAGAGCCCAAAGGCAAGGTTTTTGTGGTTCCGATGGTCATTTGTTACAACTTCGTGCTTGAAGCGCCCTTCCTCATCGAACAACATTTGCAAGCTACCGGCAAGGAAAACTACCTCCGTCTGCGCGACGAAGGCACCAGTATTCGCGCCTGGTTCAGGTTCATCTGGCGTTTTTTCTCTACCTCCAGCGATATCATTTTAAGCATCGGGAAACCTGTCGACGTGCTTGGGAATTTTGTGGATGCTCAGGGTCGCAGTTTTGACAAATATGGCAATGAGCTGGATATTAAGGAGTATTTTCAAACCAGGCAGGACATCACGGAAGACCGGCAGCGGGAGGAAGAGTACACCCGCCTTTTGTCTGAAAAAATCGTGGAACGATACCATGCCGAGAACGTCGTGCTTTGCAGCCACCTTGTCGCTTATGCCGTGTTTGAAATGCTGTTGCATGAAAACCCCAAACTCGACATATTTGGCATACTCCGACTTCCGCACGACGACTATGTATTTCCAGCCAAATCAGTAGCCGGTGTCATTGAACAAATGCAAAAAGAATTGCTCCGGATGGAAGTAGCCGGCAAAATCAAACTATCAGCTGAACTCCGGCAAGATCCAGACAAAATTGTTAAAGAGGGCGTCAATAACCTTGGAATTTACCATGCGGAGAAACCGCTGTCATTCACGCGCGACGGAGATGTGATATCTTCTAATTTCAGGGTGCTTTATTTTTACCACAATCGCCTCGAAAATTATCACCTCGACCGATTCGTTCAATGGAAGGCTGAGGGAATTGAAGTTTTGAAAATTGATTGATTTCATCGACCCAACCGATACCATCAAATTTTATGCAATACCAAATTTTACAAATTGCCATAGAAAACGGCATTGCCGTTGTAACCATCAGCCGTGAAAAAGCCCTGAATGCCCTCAACCGGCAAACAATGGACGAACTGCGGCATTTTTTTTCTGAAACCGCTTCATCCATCGAAGGTCTGAAAGGCGTGGTGCTTACCGGCGCCGGAGAAAAAGCCTTCGTTGCCGGCGCCGACATCACCGAATTCCAGGGGCTGTCGCCTGAGCAAGGGCAAGCCCTGGCACAACGCGGACAGGATTTGTTTTTCCTCATTGAAAAATTTTCAAAACCCGTGGTGGCGGCAGTCAATGGTTTTGCATTGGGCGGCGGATGCGAGTTAGCCATGTCGTGTCACTTGCGCATTGCCGGAGAAAAAGCCCGCTTCGGCCAGCCTGAGGTCAATTTGGGCCTCATCCCAGGATATGGCGGCACCCAACGTCTGATTCAATATATCGGCAAAACCAAAGCCACCGAATTACTTATGACAGCCGATATGCTCGGCGCAGAAGAGGCGCTTCGTTTGGGACTGGTCAATAGTGTAGTACCTGCTGGCGAAGAAGTTGGCAAAGCCGTAGAATTGATCGAAAAAATTGCCACCAAAGCGCCCGTTGCAATTTCTAAAATTATAGAAACGGTGAATGCCTACTTTGCCGAGGAGGTTGATGGATTCGCCTACGAAGTGGCTGCATTCGGACAATGTTGTGCGACGGAAGATTTTAAAGAAGGCGCTGCAGCATTTGTAGAAAAACGCAAAGCGGCGTTCACAGGGAAATGAAGCGCCAGGGATAGGAACTATTTTGAAACACTGAAACTGTAATTACCTCATGTACACACGTCGCCTTTATGGGTTTTGGATGACCTTTAATTGGAGTAAAAAGCCGTTTATTATCGGAGCGGTTTATTCTTTTATCCTTTCTGTTCTGTTTGAATTCGTTTACCACCAACTCCATTTTGATTTTTCATTCAGCTGGCAACCCATCAGCGTAATTGGTATTACCGTAGCGTTTTACCTGGGTTTTAAAAACAATGCCAGCTATGATCGCACCTGGGAGGCCCGCAAAATCTGGGGAGGCATTGTCAATAGCTCCCGAAGTTTTGGTGCAGCAGTATGCAGTTTTATCCAGGGCGGAGAAAGTGATGGTGTCAAAAAGGAACTGGTACACCGGCATATCGCATGGTTAACCGCTTTAAGATACCAATTGAGGTTGCAACGCGAGTGGGAACATATCGAAAACCGGATCAAAGGAAGATATCGCCCGATTATCAGCGAGCGTTATTTTCATGACCTGGAAGAAGAAATTAAAAATGTACTGAACGAAGAAGAGTTCGATCTGTACAAGGGGAAAGCCAATATGGCAGTCCATATCATGCACAAACAAGCAACGAGGTTGCAGGAACTCAAAGACCAAGGCTATTTTGACGATTTTCGGCACATGGAATTCCACAAGCTGATCACCGAATTTTATGCCGATCAAGGCAGAAGTGAGCGGATCAAGAACTTTCCCTTCCCAAGGCAATACGCATCCGTAGCCGTATGGATGACCATGATTTTTTCTGTACTCACCCCTTTTGGCTTGTTGAATATCTTTCATGATTTAGAAAGCCACACCATCTGGCTCACGGTGCCGTTTTCAGCATTGCTCATCTGGGTGTTTTTTCTGATGGAAATGATTGGCGATTTTTCTGAAAATCCGTTTGAAGGAACCTATAATGATGTGCCCATCACGGCTATTTCCCGCGGCATTGAAATTGATTTGAGGGAAATGTTGGGAGAAGATAATATTCCCAAACCGCTGACTGCAGAAAACGGTTTTTTGATGTAAAAAAGAATGAATATCTTTCATACACTGATGACTAAATTGTACTGGCCGGTATTCATAGCTACCTGCCTGGTATTGGTCGCGCTTATCTTTTTGTACATTACCCAGATAGACAATTGGTCGAATCGTGCATATTACCATGCGATGAATATCAAACGTATCGGCGTTGTAGTTGCGGTACTTGGCGGTTCCTTGTATATGCGGCATTTAGGGAACTTTAAAGCGGCGAACATCATTATTTTTATTCCCGTCGGGGTCACCCTGATTCTGGCACTCGGATTTTTCGCCATTGTGCTGCTGTACAGTCAATCCGGTAAAAATTGATAATTTGCCCACCAATCATCCGTACACTTGTTGTTGTGCCCATGAAACGCTGCTTTTTTCACCTCCTTCTATTCTTCTATTGCCAAGGAATCCAGGCTCAATTATTGATTCCCTTTCTCGGCCAAAACGGTAAATACGGCTTCGCTGACGAACAAGGTCAGGTCATCCATGCCCCCGTATTCGATGATGTGGTGGAACCATTTGCCGAAAATACAATCGCTGTCGACTGCCATAAAAACCGCGAACCGGTGCGCCTCTTTCGCTCCGGCCTCGTTGTACCCAACCCACGTTTACAGATGGGGCGTGTGTTGACCGTTTTGAATGTAGGGTTTAACAATATCCTCATCGATTCTTTCGATCATTTGGTGGCCATGCGGGTTGGAACCACATTTAGGATAATTGACCTTCGCGCCGAGGGGAAAACGGTTGAAACCTTCCAGGAAGATTACCTTAATCTACCCAGATGGGCCAAAACACCAGGGTTTTCGCTCTCAAACGGCTCCGATTTCCGTTTTCAACACGGCTTGCTAAAGGTTTTCCGTTCCGACGGGCGTGTCAATTTTGTGGATAAAAACCTTCGTGAAATTTTGTCCAAAGATGTAGCCGCCGGCTTTGTCGCAGATGAGCAACACCTTGTTGTTGCCGAAAGTGACGGTCGTTTTGGCGTAGTTGATCGAAGTGGGAAGGTGTTAATCGCACCGGTTTTCAAAAACCTTGAACCAAGCGGACTCGCCGGGTTGTTTATAGGCAACAAATCCCAAGGTTCTGTCATTGAAAACAAGGCCTGTGGCCTCGTGCGCACCGATGGCGCCATTGTCCTCGACACTGTTTATTCAGATATTGAAAAAGTGGATGGCGCTGAATTATTGCTTGTGCGAAAAGGCAGAAAAACAGGCTTATACGACTTAAAAGGCCATTTAATAGAACCCATCGAAGCCGAATATATTTACAACCAAAATTTCGGTTTTTTGATATCCAAATGGCCCAATGGCGAGGGGATGAATCTGATTAACCGGCACGGCAAACGGTTATTTGCCCAAAACGCCGCCGAAATCACCCCCATCAAGCTGGCGAACAGCCTGTTTTTCAAAGTCAAATCGCAAGGCTGGACTACCATTTTGGATACCGCCATGATGGTTCTGGCACGGGATTCTGTTGAAAACCTGGATCTGATTGATACCAACCCGTTCCTCTTCATGGTTCGAAAAAACGTATCACAAAGTCGATTGGTCAGTATACAAGATGCTGCAGGAAAAATTATTGTTGAAAACAAATTTGACGGCCTTTGGTCGCCACAAGGATGGCCTGATGGTTTACGATTTACTTATCTGAATAATCTGAAAGGAATTTCAGACCGGCATTTCAACCAGATTTTACCGCCGATATTTGAGGAAATAGCCCTGGAAGAAGGGCGTTTGGATACTTTTATCTGGGCGAAAAAAAAAGGTGAAGCGCTCTACGTACCTTATGACAAAAAAGGGAAAAGACGTTCCGACATCGACAATGCCCCGGCGCCACGCCAGGAATCGGCTCAACGGGTCATTGGCAAAATGCAGTCAATTCCGGGAGGTGGAAATATGGCCACGATGTTCGACGGCGCCCAAATCAGGTGGCCTGATTCGTTGGACGGCCAACGCCCTTGGGCAACTTTCAGAAGCTCGTCTGCCGGCGCCCTTGTTATTGGGTTCGACCCCAAAACGATTACAGCAGTACTCGATCATCGGTTTCGAAATTTATTGCCGCCGGGATTCGGCGTGCCGGAGAATTCAGCCGATGAGCAGGTTTTGGAACGTTTTCAACAATTCGGCCTGTTGGTAATCAAAAAACTGCCGGAAGTAAAACCAATTGCTCAACCGACGCCAAAACCAAGTCCTAAACCGGCTGAACCCATCAAGAATGAACCCGAATCAGTTATCGCCGACACTCCGCCTCCTGAACTGGTATTCAGTGAAGAATTCAGCCCAAGCAGTCGCTCAAGCATCAACACACCTGCCACAGGCGCGGCATGCGGAGTCATAGATTGGCAAGGCAAATGGATACTGGAACCGAAAATTGGCGTAGAGTTTTTGGTACTGTCACCCTTTTTGATAGCTGAATTTCCGGCAGGTGCACGGTCGTCGAGCCACACGTTGTATGAAAAAGGTTTGCGGCTACACCGTGTGCAACAAGATGAAAAGGGCTATTTGGAAACAAATTGGTTGGGTCGCGACCGTTTTTCAGTCCATGAAGGGAATACGATGCGAATCGGCAG
>JAEUUR010000101.1 GCA_016787465.1 Saprospiraceae bacterium
TGTTGAACCGCAGAATGTTGAACCGCAGAATGTCGAACCGCAGAATGTTGAACCGCAGAATGTTGAACCGCAGAATGTCGAATTTCAGAGGGTAGGGGGGCCATAAATTGGTGTTGATAAAACAATTGGATTGCTTTCATACTACTTCATTATTCGACATTCTGCGGTTCGATATTCGACATTCCGCGGTTCTGCGGTTCGACATTCTTTCCCAGACAGCCCATTTCAATTTTTCACCAAGTAATAGCGCATCACCCCGGGGGTCAGGGTCAGGATCAAAATCAACAGCCCTACCACCAGAAACGTGGGCTGCAACCAAAAAGAAGGAACCATCATAAGTTGAACTGTGATCCAACCGATGAGCATGATGCCTGAAAACAGGGAATACGTCCAGGCCCAGTGCCGATCGGAATAAATATTTAACGCACCCCAGGGTCCGGTCTGAGGCCTGGCGATCAGGCCCCAAACAATGAGCAACGGAAAAAGCCCGTTGCACACCAGCAGGATCAAACCCGGAATGACATAACTTTTAAATGGGGTTCCAGCCAGCCACTCCGGATTCATTCCAAACCCCATCGGATCGGTGAGTAATTTCCAACTGCCATAAAAAGCGCCAGTACCAAGTATCAATTGCAGGAACAATAGGAGGTAGAGTTGAAGAGGTCGACGGTTATCCATAAACACCTTGTTTTGATCCAAAATTGCAGTCAATTACATCCCAAAAAAAATGATTCTGGTTTTTAGCTTCGTTGATCTGCATCAATTTCAAACCATCGGGGCAACCCAATTTCCCTTTCACACGCCATGCAGCAGTATAATTATTCGGTTACCATGCGTTTTTCAACACTACTTGCCTTTTTATCGGTTTTTTCTTTTCAGGCATTTTCCCAAACTGCCGATACGATTCCTTTCCCTCCCTTGCAGATTGGTGAATGGCGTCAGCATTTACCCTGGCAACGTTCTGTTTATGTCACACAAAGCAGCACCAAAGTGTACTTCGGAACAGAATGGGCGGTGGTTGAAATAGACAAAGCCGATCGTAGCGCCAATTTTATTACCAAAGTGGAAGGTTTAAGTGATGTGGGCATCAACCTTGTTCGATACAATGCCGGCGCCGATGCCCTGATCATTTCATACACCAACAGCAACCTGGATATTTATTACCCTGCCGACGGTTCGGTATTGAACCTTCCGTTCATACAAAAGAACCCCAATGTGATCGGTGATAAAAAGATCTACGACGTCTTTTTCGACGGCGATATTGCCTATTTCGCCTGCGGTTTCGGGATGTTGAAATTCAATGTTGAAAAGGCAGAAGCTGAATACACGGTTTTCACAGGTGCGCCCGTGCGCGCGGTGGCGCAGTACGGCGGTTATTTGTGGATGGGAACCGACGGCGGCTTGTACCGACTGCCTGTCGGCGATGAAAACCCGGCCGATTTTGGTCGCTGGCAAAGTGTCGGCGCCTCGCAAGGGTTTCCAGTCGGCGAACCGGTTACTGCCCTGGCAGTTTGGAACAGCCAATTGATGCTCGGAATAGGGAAATCCTTATTAAGTTATGATGGCGGTTCGCCGCTTGAACTGGCGTCTACCCAAAACAGGCAGGTGAAATACCTTACTGCCGATGGCCCGGGCCTTATGATCGGTTGGTACAACCCCAACAGTTTTGGAATCGGTACGGTGGAATACCTTGAAACAAGCGGCATACGCAGTGAAATTCACGGCCCGTGCGGCGCCGAATTTCCCTTGTACGGCGTTGAGTCGGAAAGTCAAAAATTCTGGTTCGCTGATCAAAACGACGGTTTCCGTTACTTTAACAGGTCGCTGGGCCAATGCGACAAATTCTCCTTTAACTCGCCTTACCGCCACATCGCCACAGAAATTTCCATTTCCGGCGATCGCGTTTATTTGGCTACACCAGGCGCAAAATCGAATCTGGAGCCGTTGTATGAATTCCGTTCCGGTGTTTACATATTTGAAAAGGACGAATGGCGCCGCTTTTATGGAGAATCGAACCCGGAAATGGTTCCTTTTGATTGCGAAAAAGATATGTGGCGCGTGGCCGCCCATCCCAGCGAACCCGACAAGTTTTATGTGGGCAGCTGGATCGGCGGGCTGACGGAAGCAACCGCACCCGGCGAAACGGCCGCATGTTACAATAAAACCAATTCCATCCTCCGGAACGCAGGCGCTGCCGGCGAAAACCGAACCGCGATCGGCGGTATGGCCTTCGATCAGGATGAAAACCTCTGGATCAGCAATTTCAGCTCCAGCGCGCCGATCGCCGTAAAAAAAGCGGACGGTACCTGGGCCAATTTTCCGGCAGCCCCGGCCAGTTCGGTCATGCAGGTGGCCGTTGATCAAAGCGGTTTTAAATGGTTTGTGCTTACGTTTAATGGCGGTATCATGGTGTACGACAGCGGTGCGGATATCGACAGCCCTTCCGACGACCGGTACAAAATCATCACCACTGCCAACAGCGTCTTGCCCACCAACACGGTGAACTGTATTACCGTTGATCTGGACGGCGATGTATGGGTAGGTACCCAGCAAGGGGTAGTGAGTTTCGAATGCGGCTCGAATGTGTTTTCAACCGAAAACCCATGCGTCGGACGCCGCCGGATTGTTAACGTGGATGGGTTTAACGGTTACTTGCTTGAAACAGAAGATGTTCGGACGATCGCTGTCGATGGCGCCAACCGCAAATGGTTCGGCACTTCGAACGGTATTTTTGTGCAATCGCCCGACGGACTGACGCAGGAAGCGCGTTACACCAACACCAACAGCCCCTTGTTCGATAACGCCATTACCGATATTGCCATTCACCCAACTACCGGTGAAGCATGGATTGGCACAGAAAAAGGCGTTTTGTCGGTCAGAACCGGCGCTACGGAAGGTGGAAGGATCAACAAAACAACAGCTTACGCTTACCCCAACCCGGTGCAGCCCGGTTACGATGGACCCATCTCGATATTCGGATTGGCCCGCGATGCCAATATTAAAATTACGGATGTAGCAGGGAATATGGTGTATGAAGGAAAAGCGCTGGGCGGCCAGGCCGTTTGGGACGGGCGCGATTACCTAGGTCGAAGGGTTAGTTCCGGTGTTTATATGATTTTTGCCACAAGCCAGGCAACCTTCGACGAGCCTGATGCCATCATTACCAAAGTTGTGATCCTGAATTAAATGGATATGTTAAAGTTGAAATTATTTTATCAGGAAATGCAATATCGATGCCCGTGAAACTGTTTTAATCCCCGAATCCTCACATCAATAAAAAACAATTTTTTTGGCCAAATGCCTATGGAAGAAACCTACACATATGATGCTCTAGTACAGTTTTTGTACCATGAAATGCCGGCAGCAGAAGCCGTGGAGATGGCACACTCTTTAGAGGCCGATGACTATCTTCATTCGGAATTCAAATCGTTGCAGGTAGCAAAATCCCAACTCCCAAAAGTTCAATTCACCCCATCAAAATCAACCATCAGCAACATACTTCAATACAGCGCGAAAACCGCTTTTGAAGCGCAATGCTGATTTCCTTCCTACCATGTTGGCCCTCGTTCCGGAATCGCCGGGGCGAGGGCTTTTTTTTTGTGTTTTTGTGTTTGGGTGTTTTTGTGTTTTTGTGTTTGGGTGTTTGGGTGTTTGGGTGTTTGGGTGTTTTAGGGTTTTTGTGTTTTAGGGTTTATGAGGTTCTTTTCTTTTGGAGAGGTAACGGATCCAGCCGATCGTCAGATTTAAGGTTTTATTGGTTTCTTGCCTGATTTGGACAAGCTGTTCAGGGGAAAAGTAACCAACATCCTCCAGTACATACAGCATGCTTTTAAACTCATAGGCTGACGCTTTTGCTATGTCGTAAAAACGCAAACTGTCTTTATCTCCAAATCTTCCAAATCCCTCCGCTAAATTATTCATGATGGACAACGCTGCCCTTTTCAGTTGATTTTTGGTTTCCCAATCATTCTGAATCGAGTCCTGATTGCAAATTTGATAGGTAGTTTTAACCAGAACACGGGCAGATTGCCAACATTCCAAGTCTTCAAAATTTTTAATTTGGTTCATCGCGTGTTTTTATAGATTAGGAGCAATACATAAATATACGATCTATATCATATAATCCCAAACACAAAAACACAAAAACACTAAAACACTAAAACACTAAAACACTAAAACACTAAAACACTAAAACACTAAAACACATCCCCTTCACTCCTCCTCATTCAATATTTTCCACAGCATGTCTTTGAGTTGTTGTAAATTTTTGTTGACCATAGACGAGATGAAAATGACGGGAATGCCTTTAGGTAAGGTTGGGCGCAGCATGGCTTCCAGGTCGTCGTCGATCAGATCGCATTTACTGATGGCCAGCAACCGCGGTTTATCGAGCAAATCATCATTGTAAGCCTCCAGTTCATTCACCAAAATCTGGTATTCATCGCTGATTTTCCGGTCGGTATCCGCCGGAATCATGAACAGCAGGATGCTGTTGCGTTCAATATGGCGCAAAAAACGATGGCCAAGGCCGCGTCCTTCGTGTGCGCCTTCGATGATACCCGGTATGTCGGCCATAATAAAGGTTTGGCCTTCGCGCACTTTAACAATACCGAGTTGCGGAATGAGGGTGGTAAACGGGTAATCGCCGATTTTGGGTTTGGCGGCTGTAACCGAACTTAGTAAGGTACTTTTTCCTGCGTTGGGGAAACCAACCAACCCTACATCGGCCAGTACTTTCAGTTCCAGGATAATCCACTTTTCAATGCCTGATTCGCCCGGTTGGGAATAACGGGGCGATTGGTGGGTGGAGGTTTTAAAAAAGGTGTTCCCTTTTCCTCCCCGACCACCTGGAAGCAACACTTTTTTTTCATCCTTTTCGGTGATTTCCAGCAGCACTTCGCCCGTTTCAGCATCGCGGGCAACTGTTCCGAGCGGTACGCGAATAATTACATCTTTCCCATCAGAGCCGGTTTTCAAGCCGCCTTTTCCGCCTTGACCATCTTCGGCAAAGATGTGTTTGGTGTATTTTAAGGACAACAGCGTCCACTCGTTGTGATCGGCTTTTAAAATGACATGTCCGCCCCGGCCGCCGTCACCACCATCGGGCCCGCCTTTGGGTTGGGCTGGGCCGCGGTAAAAATGCACACTTCCGCCGCCGCCTTTACCGGAGCGAAACATGATTTTTACATAATCTACAAAATTCTGTTCTGACATAAATCAACGTTATTTGAGTGTGGATCACACAGAGCTACTCAAACAGATTCTTTTCGGCGTTCTTTCGCCAGTACGATGCCTTCTGCTTCAAATGCGCGATGTAATTCTTCGTATAAAAAAAACTGGGTGTCTTCATAAGTAATCCCCAGGGTCCAAACTGCTATTTCCACCTTCATGTCGTCGCGGGAAATACCACGCACTTTCACTTCCGGTTGTTTTTCCTGAATGGCAAACGGGCATTTTTCGGCAACAGCCATCACCACCTGGCGCAATTTTTCCAGGGAGGTGTCGCTGTTTACCAACAAAGCGGCTTCTGCCTGTACTTCGGCGTCTTCCGCTATATTTTCAATCGGGCCTTCCGTCATTTTCCCGTTCGGAATGATCACTTTTTTGCCGGAGGGTGTTTTGAGCACCGTACTGAAAATTTGAATTTCAGTGACTTTACCCATATGCCCTGCCGCCGATAACAAATCGCCTACTTTGAACGGCTTGAACAACAAAATCAGCACTCCGCTGGCAAAGTTCCCCAAACTACCCTGCAACGCCAGACCTACCGAAAAAGCAATGGCAGAAAAGATGGCGATAAAAGAGGTAGTTTCAATCCCGATGGTATTGGCTACCATAAAAATCAAAACCACCTTCATGCCTGTGTCGGTCAGCGAAGTAAAAAACGGCCTCAACCCGGCATCCACTTTCCGCGCCCGCAAAAAACGATCAAAACCTGTTGTTAGTCGCCGGATAATCCACCACCCAATCACGAAAATAACAATGGCGCCCAAGGTTTTAGGCCCGTATGTCCAACAAAAATCTACTACTTTGTCAAGGTACGAATTTGTCTCCACAGTCGTTTAATTGTGTTACTCGATTGTTTTTCCCGGCGTTTGGCCGAAAACGACGCAAAAGTCGGGAAGTGAGGGTAACTTTGTACGCAAATTGAGGTTATTTCTATCCCAACCCATATCTTTTTTCCATGAAACATATTTTAGCAACACTTTGCGCAGCTTCTTTGCTGCTCTATTTGGCCTGCACACCCAAAACGGGGAAATCCGTAGCCGAAACACCCAACCCACCCCTCGAACCCGTGATGTACGACACGATCGGCAAGCCTGAGATGGGTGAAGATGTTCCCGAAATCGTTTTCGACTTCGACGAACCGGCAGCCATAAATCCGGATTCTGTGATTCCTTACAATCCGGCTCACACCTTTGAAGTCGACCTGATTCATACCAAACTTGAAATTTCGTTCGATTGGCCTAAAAAACGCGCAAATGGGAAATCGACGCTCACCATGAAGCCTTGGTTTTATCCAACCGACCGTGTCACACTCGACGCCAAAAATTTTGATATCCATTCCGTGACCTTCGACGGCAAAACAGAGCCGTTGAAATACGATTACAACAATGAACAAATCACCATTGCGCTTGGGCGTTCGTACACCCGCAATGAAGAATTCAAAGTGACCATCACATACACCGCAAAGCCCGACGAAAGGGAAAGCTACGGAGGTTCCAACGCCATCACCAGCGATAAAGGCCTGTATTTCATCAACCCCGACGGCTCCGACAAGGAAAAGCCCATGCAAATCTGGACGCAAGGCGAAACCGAAAGCAATTCATTCTGGATGCCAACCGTCGATAAACCTAATGAACGCTGCACCCAGGAAATGTACATCACCGTTGCCGACAAGTTCAAAACCCTTTCCAACGGCTTGCTGATTTCCTCCAAAAAGAACACCGACGGCACCCGCACCGATTATTGGAAAATGGACAAACCCCATGCGCCTTACCTTTTTATGATGGCTATCGGTGAGTTTGCCGTAGTAAAAGACAAATGGCGCAACATCGACGTGGATTATTATGTAGAACCTAAGTTTGAAAAAGATGCCCGTGCCATTTTTCCGCATACGCCGGAAATGATCGAGTTTTTTTCCAACAAACTCAACTACCCATACCCCTGGCAAAAGTATGCCCAGGTGGTGGTGCGCGATTACGTGAGTGGCGCCATGGAAAACACTTCGGCCGTTATTTTCGGAGAATTTATGCAAAAAACAACCGAAGAATTGAAGGTGGATAACGAAATAAACGAAAAAGTGACGGCTCATGAATTATTCCACCACTGGTTCGGCGATTTGGTCACCACGGAAAGCTGGGCCAACCTCACCCTGAACGAAGGTTTTGCCAACTACTCCGAGTACCTGTGGTTCGAACAAAAACACGGCCGGGATAAAGCCGATGAGCACCTCATGAACGAACAAATGGGGTACCTGCTTTCCGCTGCCGATGGCGGCCACCCGCTTATTCACTACGGTTACAACAACCGCGAAGACATGTTCGACGCGCATTCATACAACAAAGGCGGCTGTGTGTTACACATGCTGCGTAATTTGGTTGGCGATGAAGCTTTTTTCACATCGCTGAACCGTTACCTGAAAAAACACGAATACACAGAGGTGGAGGTCGACGAATTGCGGATGGCTTTTGAGGAAGTAACAGGCCAGGATTTGAACTGGTTTTTCAATCAATGGTTTGTAGGTGCAGGTCACCCGGTGCTTGAAATCAGCTATGGTTGGGATGAAATTGCCAAAAAAGCGGCTGTTACGATCACACAATCACAGGAAGGGAAAGATGTAACCCGCGTGTTTAACCTGCCGCTTGCAGTAGATATTTACGACGAAGCCGGCAAAGTTACCCGTCAGAATATTCAGGTCGTAAAACGCAGCCAAACATTTTTCTTTGACGCCCCTTCCAAGCCGGCGCTGATCAACGTAGATGCCGACAAAATGCTTCTGAGCGCAAAAACGGATTATCATACTGCCGAAGAATGGGCGTTCCAGTATCGTCATGCCCCGCGTTTCAGAGATCGTTGGGATGCGCTGGAAAACCTGCAGGCAACGGACATCGACCTGGCATCCGCACTTGCCAAGGATGCGATCAAAGACCCCTATGGCCCCATTCGTATGAAAGCGCTCACCGTCATCGATCCTTCGGATCCGGATGTACTCGCGGCTGTGGAAAAAATGGCGGAAAACGATCCGGATAACAAGGTGCGCTCCATGTGCATCGAACACCTTGCCACCAAAAACGATGCGCGCTATCAGGCAATTTTTGAAAAAGGCGTGTCGCCCGATCAACCGCTCAATATCATTGGCCCGTCGTTACAAGGTTTGATGGCCCTGGATCCCCAGGCAGCCATCAAGGTGGCCAAAGGGCTTGAGTCAAGTGAAAGCGGACAGATCATCGAGGTCTTGACCCAGCTTTATGCCCAATCACCGGATTTATCCTATCTGGGCTATTTCGAAAAACACATCAATCAGATAGACGGCTTTCCTGCATTTCCGTTTTTTTCCAACTTTGCCAAATACCTGGTTAATTTGAATGATCCGGCTACGTTCGACAATGGAATCGTTAAACTAAAAACCATTGCCATGAACCTGGAAGGAACCATTTTCCGCCGTTTTTCTGCCGCCAAAGCCGTATCCGATATTGCAAAAACATTGCAGGCACAAGGAGACGCAACGCGCGCAGAATCGATTTTGAAAATATTCGAAGCGATCAAATCCAATGAAACAGACCCGGATTTGAAAAACTATTACGAACAGTTCTAGATTTAGAAAACAAGAACAGTTGTTTTATTCCACACTCGTGCAAAAACTGTCATACAGAGCACTGCTTTTCAATGACTTGGGCCGAAGGCCATGCACAAAACTTGGCAGCGCGAAGTATAATTTCAAAAAGATAGCGGCTTTCCCGTCATTTTTCCTGAAATTTGCATCATTATGTCATCAGATGAAAGAATTCGAAAACGACGCAGTTTCCGCAGCCCAATGATTATTATCGGATTGGCTATGACTGTGTTTTATGTTGTACTGGGCGCCTGGCTATTACTCGATGCGTCGTTCTTGCCAGGCGTACCCAGCGAATTTAGAAACATCTTTGCTGCAATGGTTCTGATCTACGGTTCCTACAGAGGTTGGCGCGTATGGGCCGATTATGGAAAATGACGAAACACATGAAATATAAAACATTGATTTTTATCGCTTTAATTTCCTGGTTAACCGCTTGCCAGGAAAAAGGTAAAGACGGGAAAGTGCTAGATACCATCACCACCGGTAAAATCCGGATCATGGTGGATGAAGGGTATCAACCCGTAATTGCCTCCTGTATCGATGTTTTTGATTCTATCTATCGTACCGCCAAAATTGACGCGGTATATACTTCAGAAGGCGAAGCCATGAAAGGTTTGCTCGATGATTCGGTACAAGTGGTGATCGTGGGCAGAAAACTGACCCAGGAAGAATTGGGGTATTTCGAATCGCGCGGATTCACCCCCCCGCAAACACCTATCGCATACGATGCCCTGGCTTTTGTGCTGAATCCGGCAAATCCGGACTCGGTGTTTACCGTGGAACAAATTACCGATATGCTGACCGGTAAAACATCAAAATGGAGCCAGCTGAATCCAAAATCGAAACTGGGAGATATTCAGATCGTTTTTGACAATCCGCTTTCCGGAACATTACGGTATGTAAAAGATTCTATCATTCGAACCGGCGCGCCTATTACCTCCACGGCTGCCGCTGTGAAAACCAATGAAGAAGTCATTAACTACGTTAAACAGAAGAAAAACGCCATCGGAATCATTGCCGCCAACTGGATTTCCGACACCGACGACGGCGGCGTTCAAATGTTCAAACGTGAAATACGGATTGCTGATATCGCCGAAAAAGCAGGAGAGGAAGGTTATGGCCCAAATCAAGCTTATCTGGCCACGCATAAATACCCTTTCAAACGTTGTATGTACGTCATCAACGCGCAAGCACGCAGAAACGGACTGGGCGCAGGATTGGCATCCTACCTCGCCGGCGATGCACAAAGGATTATGCTCAAAGACGGATTGCTTCCAGCCAATGCCGTAACCCGACTGGTGAAAGTGAGTAAGGAGTAAAACGAACGGTAGGGTGGTTTTTAGTTGACGCTGGAAATTGGAAATTGGAAATTGGAAATTGGAAATTAGAAATTGGAAATTAG
>JAEUUR010000142.1 GCA_016787465.1 Saprospiraceae bacterium
CATTACCGATGCCAATAACTGTGTGTTAAGTGCCACCCTGGAAGTTCTGAAAACTCCCGGTTCATTTACCGTGACCCTGAACACGACAGATGCTGTTTGCAACGGCCTTGCCACAGGCGCCATCGATGCCAGTGTGGCCAATAGCACTGGTTCCTTGAGTTTTATCTGGAGCAACAACCAGGCGACGGAAGATTTGACCAATATTACGGCTGGCATATACACCATTACCGTTTCAGATACCAACGGCTGTTCTAAAACAGCGAGTGCAACGGTGGGCGAAGCCAGTCCGATTGTGATTACGGGTGTTGCGACCAACCCGATTTGTTTTGGCGACGCCAACGGCAGTATTAATTTGAGTGTTACCGGTGGCGCCGGTGGGTATAGTTTTTTGTGGTCGAATAATTCGGCAAGTGAAGACGTGCTGGGGTTGACTGGGGGGGACTATTCGGTAACTGTCACCGATTTGCTTGGCTGTGTGAAATCAGCCAGCTTCACATTGATTCAGGCTCCTTCGCCCATTCAATTGATTGCCAACGTGCATCATCCCCTTTGTTTTAATGAAACCGGCAGTATTGATTTGTTCGTTTTTGGTGGGATTGGGTCCTCGTTTGTTGTAAATTGGTCGAGCGGCGGCGTACCAACCACCCAGGGTTTGAGCGAATTGCAAGCCGGAACGTATACCGTTACAGCAACAGACGTTAATGGTTGCTCCGCATCCACGTCGGCAACCGTTGTGGCGCCGGCAGCTTTAGCCATTGGGTCATCCGGCATTTCAAATATTGCATGTAATACAGGGAACAGTGGCATAATCCAAATTACTGCGGCTGGGGGCACTATGCCTTATACCTATGACTGGAGCGACGATGGTGCAGAATTTCCTGACAATGATTTCCAAATCTTGTTCAATGTTGGACCAGGTTCCTATACAATCACCATCACGGACGCCAACGGGTGTACTTTTTCATCGCCGGTTTACGAAGTAACCGGTACGCCTTCTATTAGCGCTCTGGCTTCAACGCTTTCAAATTCATGCGACATTGCCGTGTTGCAAGCAACCGTATCAGGTGGCGTTCCAGATTTTGCCTATCAATGGACAGGCCCAAACAACTTCACTTCAACTACCCAGGTGATCACTGCGCCTTTCGGCGGCTTTTACCACCTGATAGTGACGGATGTCAATGGATGTTCTGCTAGTTCAACTACGCTGGTAGAACTGGCCGGTGCAGGGATCTGCGGTTATCTCCGCGGCCATGTCATTCATGATCAACTTGAAAATTGTGTTTGGGATACCAATGAATCGGGCCTGAGCGGCTGGTTGGTGCGTGCCGAAGGAATTGATACCTTGTATGGTGTGACCGATGCAACCGGACAATACCTGATTCAAGCGCCATCAGGAGATTATACCATTGCAGTAATAGCCCCTAACAACCTTTGGGAAGTATGTTTAGTGCCAAGCTCAGCGACACTGACCAATCCCGGCGACACCGTTTTTGTGGCCGACATTCCGGTAAAAAGCCCTTTTACATGCCCATTACTTCGCGTATCTATCGGAACGAACCAACTCCGGCGTTGTTTTTCAAATAATTACTACTACGTAGAATATTGTAACGAAGGCACTGAAACGGCTGATAATGCCTACGTCGTTGTAACCCTCGATCCATTGATCAATTTCATCAGTTCCAACATACCATCCACCTTCCTGGGAAACCAACAATACCAATTCAACGTGGGCAATCTTGACATCGGCGAATGTGGGTGGTTCAATATCAAAGTGAATGTTGATTGCAATGCCGTTTTGGGTCAAACGCACTGTACCGTGGCGCACATTTACCCCGATTCTTTGTGCAATACCAACACATTGTGGTCGGGAGCAGAATTGGATATAACCGGCCGATGCACCGCCGACTCCTTGCATTTTGTGGTAAAGAATACAGGTAGCGGCAATGTGGTTGGCGCTTTGGATTACATCGTGGTAGAGGATGCCGTCATGCGTATGATGGCGCCGGTACCGATGCTTCCACCCGGCGATTCCATCAGGATTCACGTGCCCGCCAATGGCTCTACCTGGCGCATGGAAGTTGAGCAGGAAATTTACCACCCGACACCTACACCGGTTTCGCTAAGCGTCGAAGGGTGTACCACCGGTGCTCAATTCTCTACCGGATTTGTTAATCAATTCCCGCTCGGCGACGAATCGCCAGCAACCGACGAAGACTGTACGACCAATGTCGGCTCATACGATCCCAATGATAAACACGGCTACCCGATCGGGTATGGGGCGGAACACTATATCCGCCCCGGAACCGAGATCGAATACATGATTCGATTTCAGAACACAGGCACAGACACTGCCTTCAACATTGTGGTGTTGGATACACTGTCAGAACTCCTCGACCCCGCTACCATTCGCTTTGGCACGTCGAGCCATCCATACCAATTTGACCTGACAGGTGGCGGCATTGTCCATTTCTATTTTGACAACATCATGTTGCCTGATTCTTTTGTGAACGAACCTCTGTCACATGGATTTGTGAAATTCACGATTACTCCTAATGCGCAGGCCCCGCTTGAAAGTTTAATCGAAAATCAGGCTGCCATTTATTTCGACTTCAATGAACCGGTTATCACGAATACAACCCGTCACAGGCTGGGAGAGAATTTCCTAACGGTGCACGCATGGCAGCCCATCGTTCGTCAGGTTGGCATTGCAGTGGCGCCGAATCCGTTTAACTCCAATGCAGTATTCACAGTGAGCGGATTAACAAACACAGATCCTTTGCAGCTGGAAGTATTTGATTCATTTGGAAAAGCCGTTGCCTTTTTAGCATCTGAAACGCATCAGTTTACTTTTTCAAGAACAACGCTGGGTGCAGGCATATATGCTTTTTCTGTGCGACAAAACGGACGTTTGGTTGGAAGTGGGAAATTTATGGTGGAATAATAGACTTAACCGAAGGTTAATTTCCAATGATTTTAAACATTTCACCTTTATCCGGTGTAACTTTGCAGGAGCTACTAAGTCGAAGTAGTATCAGGCAGTAATGCCATTTTCTCTTTTCAAAACTTACACCACAATGACGGACACACTGTTGTTTTTGGGCCAATTGGGCGCCACCGAATTTTTATTGATTTTTTTAGTTGTCGTGTTGCTCTTTGGCGGTAAAAAAATACCTGAGCTGATGCGTGGTCTTGGCAAAGGCATTCGTGAATTTAACAATGCCAAAAATGCTGTAGAAGACGAAATTCGTCAGGGAATTCGCGATTCCGACAAAAAAAGCATCGACAATTAATGATGAATGATGAATGATGAATGATGAATGATGAATGATGAATGATGAATGATGAATGATGAATGATGAATGATGAATGATGAATGATGAATGATGAATGATGAATTTTTTTAAATCATAAATGATTATTTGTCAACTTTGAATATTTTTTTGAAATTCCATTTCAAAAAAATATTCATCATTCATCATTCATCATTCATCATTCAAAAAGGTATGTCTTCGTCGTTCATTCTGGAAGGTCGAGTAACGACACTTGGTTGGAACGGGCCTGCTAATGGCGCTTCCAAACCTGCAAACGCCGGATCGTCCAGGTTCACAAATTTGGCAAAATTGTCCATGAATTTTAGCCTCACGGTTTCTAATGCACCGTGACGATGTTTTGCGATGATAAATTCCGCAATTCCTTTCAGGCTTTGGCCGTTTTCATCTTCAAGTATTTGATAGTATTCCGGGCGGTAGATAAATGATACGATATCCGCGTCTTGCTCGATGCTGTTATGCACAATGATGTCATTGGCTACAAAATTATGTGTCCCCGGAATGGTTGCATCATATACGTCCTCAAAGCCTAAGGCGTTGATTGAAAGTATTTCATCCCAATATATGGCGGATGCGGCAAGTTGTTTGATGGTGTCAAAAGGCAATATTTTTCCAATTTTCCCCATTCGCTCCCGCGAAATTCCAGCTTTAAATATACTTGATCCACAATATGACCCTTGAAGTTCATTCTGAAATGCTCTCCAAGTAATCCCAGCTTTTTCTTTAAGAGGAGAAATAACTGATGCCCAGACTTCTTTGGGAATAACATCTGTATTCGGATTGGGTGAAATAGCTTGAAGCGCTGCTACAAGTTCAGGTATGATTTGGCCACGTTCACCATGACATCCTACCCTTTGTAGAAATAGTAACTGTTGGCTGGCTCCGCTGATATGTATTTGATAATTTTTTCGATAACCAGTTTTCTCCGAAGCGCGAAGCGTTGACCAAATACCCAATCGAAGTAGCAGGTGTTGCACCTGTTCAGCAAGCTCCAGGCTGGTACTTGCATAATATATGGCGGCTGCAAGGCTTTTACCTGCCATCTGTTTACGACTGATATTCCCATCGGTTGACCATAAATGCCTCAAAAACAAGGCAATATGATCCTCGTCTGATTCAAAAATCTTTTCAGGTAACCGTTTTTCATAGGAGCGTACCCGTTCAAGTCCCAGCTGTTCATACCAGATCGTAATTGGATGTTTCACGCCATGGGTTAATGCTACGGGCGAGGGCAAGTAAGCATGTTTCCAGTTCTTTTGAGTAATAACTCTGGCATTGATATCAAAAAGTTGAGAGGCAGTTTTACAAACCACTTCAATGTTTGAATCGTCGGCACTGGTATAATGATACGGTTGCCTAGGCAGAATACAGCCATCACCAATCAAATGAGCAAGCAGGATTAGTTCTTCCTTTGATAAAGGATTTGAAGGATGACTGATACTAATTTTTCTTGGCAAAGCAATTTTATCTCCAACACGCAGAGAATCCAGCCTTGCCCAGCCGTGAATCCGATAAAATGGATGATTGGCCGTTGCTTTAATCCTCCGCCCGCTTTTTGTTTTTAATTCAAACACTTGTTTCCTACCGGAGAAAAAGACATTGGAAATTGGGCACCCCTCAATTGTCAGGTCATTTTGAAGCGATGGAGTGTTAAACCACTTGTTATGACTTTGGTTTGCAAGTTCGCCGATAGAAAAACGCCTGCCACTTGCCTGGTCGACCAAAAGTGTATCAGCTGTCAAACATCCCGATTCCCTCAAATCACTCAATTGCGGGCGCTTACTGCCTCCCCGCATTTCAACGGCACGGCTCAACTGCGACAGGGCAATGACCGGCACATTGATTTCTTTGGCCAGGCTTTTGAGCGCACGGGAGATACTGGCTATTTCTTGTTCACGGTTGCCGCCCCCTTTCCCTTCCGAAACACCCGTCATCAATTGGAGGTAATCGATCACGACCAATTGAATATCATATTGTTGTTTCAGTCGACGGCATTTAGCGCGTAATTCAAAAATATTGATTGCCGGCGTATCGTCGATAAAGATCGGCACGGAGCTAAGTCGTTCAACGGTAGTTTGAAGCTGTTGCCATTCGTAGTCCTCCAGCTTCCCATTCCTCATTTTACTGCCTGAAATTTCGGCTTCCATAGAAATGAGGCGTTGCACAAGCTGAGTGCTGGCCATTTCAAGGGAAAATAACGCCACCCCTTTGTTAAAATCGCGGGCAGCATTAAGCGCCACAGCCAATACCATGGAGGTTTTACCCATACCAGGTCGCGCAGCGATGATGATCAAATCGGATGGCTGCCAGCCTGAGGTTAGGCGATCCAGGTCGGTGAAGCCCGTTGGCACCCCGGTAAGGCCATCGCCTTTCAGGGTCATTTCTTCAATTTGTTTGAGCACTTTTGCACTCAGAGTACCCATCGATTCGTAGCTGCGGCTCAGGTTGTTCTGCGTGATGGCAAACAATCCCTTTTCTGCATCATCTAGCAGGTTGAACACATCTGTAGTATCCTCGTATGCATCGCGAATTACATTGGTACTGACGTGAATGAGTTCGCGCTGAATATGTTTTTGAGCAATAATCCTTGCGTGGTATTCGATGTTGGCCGCAGATGCCACGCGGTGGGTGAGTTCGACGAGGTAATAAGCGCCGCCGGCTTTGTCAAGTTCACCACTTTTTTTCAGCTCTTCTGTGACGGTAAGGAGATCAACTGGATTGGAGCGTTCGAAAAGACGTACAACGGCCCGATAGATCATTTGATGGCCCTCTTTGTAAAAACTTTCGGGCCTAAGAATATCCATCACCAGGGGTAGCGCGTCGCGGTCGAGCATCAAAGCGCCCAACACAGCTTCCTCCAATTGCAGGGCCTGAGGTTGCACTTTTCCAAAAACAAAATTGGAAAGGCTGTCGTTGCCTTGCGCATTGCGTCGTTTCCCTCGTTCGTTGCCCGTTTGGGAAAAAGATTGGTTGTTGCCAGTTTCTGCCATTTGTGGAGCAAACATAATTTTTACGGCGTTCAAATTAGATTTTCAAACAATCCGTGTGGCGAAAACATGTGGAAAACCCAGGCCAAATGTGTGGATAACCTAAAAAACAAGTCACTTTATCCACATGCTAACATAGTTATCCACATTTAATATAAGCAATCCGATCGTGGGCTATGCCATTGATAAGCACAGGATTAGGTTAATTTAAGGTTAACTTTTGGGCTCGACAAATCGTGATCAGGAGCGCAGAAACTTCTTTTTTTCAACAGTTAAAAAGTTTATTTTTTGTCTTCCTAAGCCCTCAAAGTTAACAGTTTTTGTTTGAAAACCAAAGGCTAAACACGCCAATTTTCAAAACTTTTTGATTTTGAAAGAGTTATGCCGGATACAGGATGCTGGATGCCGGGCCTATTCTGGTTTTCACTATCCCGCATCCAGTATCAAACAAAAATGCCGCTCTCGTGAGAAGAGCGGCTGTATTTGTTGGGCCACAAGGACTCGAACCCTGAACAACAGAACCAAAATCTGCTGTGTTACCATTACACCATGGCCCAATGCTTTTCAAAAGCGGGTGCAAAATTACACCTTATTTTCAAACGTGCAAAAATCAAAAGCACTTTTTTTTATTGATTCGAATCAATCAATTCACTCGATACCAATACTGCGTTCTGT
Source organism: Saprospiraceae bacterium (assembly GCA_016787465.1). GTDB lineage: Bacteria > Bacteroidota > Bacteroidia > Chitinophagales > Saprospiraceae > M3007. Next base: position 6,992 of record JAEUUR010000142.1, read on the forward strand.
AAAATGGGCCAAGGTATCCGCGCACCACCAACGTATTGGGGTCGCCATCTTTAAGCCACATTTTGCAGCGGTACCATTTTCCTTTTTCAGGATCAAGGATATCACCGCCCTGATAATGGCCTTCTTTTTTTTCCATGTTCACAACGACAATCATCCCAAGGATCGGTTGATTTTTTCGTTCACCCGGGCATTTATCGCATTTTTTGTCGGGCGCTGATTTAAGAAGTTTAGCCACTTTCCCATACAACTTTCCATTGGTTTCGAAAAGTTCCATGTGGCTTTTGGCTTCTCCGGTTTCATCATCGATGGTTTTCCAAATGCCGTTCACATTTTGAGCGCCGGCTGAAAAAAAGAAAATAAATCCTGAAATGAGGGTTAGGGCTAGTTTCATATTGATCAGTTTTGATGCGAAAGTACGAATGCTGCTAAAAAAAAAGATGAGTCAACACGAATAATTCGCGTTGACTCATTTTTAAGAAAACAAGTTTGTTGCAATTATTTGCCAACTAACTTTTTCAAAATCGTTTTAAGCTTTTTAAGTTTCGGACGGGCATTCCCGTGCGAACCGCGGCGAATTTTACCGCGTTTGGATCTGAAATCTCCTTTACCCATGAGTGATCGCGCAGATTTGTAAGTGAAAAAATGGGCGGCAAAGTTAACTGGGATTTTCAGCTTCTGAAACTTTTTTGTCGGATTGACTGACAATTTTCGGTTTAAACAAGCCGAATTAATAAACAGTCAATCATAATCAACACTTTTCGATCAGGCTTATTGACAATGAGGATTCAAACAAAAGAAACGAATTGAAGTTACTACTTACTTTTACCAAATAACCAATTGGTACATTTTTGTAATGCATGGTCAATTCAAAATTGCTCGAATTAATTAAGTCGTTCTCTCCGGAAGAAAAGGATGCCTTCATCTTGTTTTTGAACAGTCCATATTTTGTACGTGTGGGCGCCGCTGAGATGATCCGGTATTTCAACTACCTGGTCAATCTATCATCAGTCAATCAGGAAGCGCAACATTACAAAGAAGCCCTTCATCAGGCTGTTTATCCTGAAAAACCTTGGTCAGAAGCCCGACTTGAACGGGCGAGCACCAGGCTTTATCAGCTCGCAATACAGTTTTTGAAAACACAATACTACCTTCTGCCTGACAACGAACTGCATCAGGAGCTTGAAATGGCGGTTGTCTTTAGAAAGAGAAACATGGTCGCATTGTACATAAAACAAATGATGGCCTTAAAAAAGAAAGCGGCGGAAATTAAACAAGAGTCAACTAAAAACTATCTTTTCAAATACCAAATTGCCTATGAAGAGCATGTCTGGCAGAGCTTGACAAATAATTTAAAAACTGACCTGGCCATTGCTGATCTGCTTGATAATCTGGATTTATTTTATCATAATGAACGAACCGAAATGCTGAATCGTTTTTCGTTACACCAGAAAATGGGGAATCCCAAAACGTCCGAAACACTAAAATTGGCATTAGACGCGGATCTTGCTCCCAGTTTTCTTGACCAAAGAAGTCCGCTACTTTTAATTAGAAAAAAGATTCGGGAATCATTTTTTCTAAGTGAACCTGATCGGGAAAATTTTGAAAACTTGACAACATTACTAAAAACCCATGAGCACAGCTTAGCTGCTGATGTCACAGGAGACCTATATTCATTTCTGAGAAGTTATTGCACCTACCTGATTTCAACGGGGCAAGTTGACTTACAGGTAACACTCCATGAAATTCAAAAGGATAATCTGAAAAAAGGCTATTTTCATTTTAAAGGGAAAATCAACCCAATAAATTTTTCAAATATAACCAGAGTTGCCTTGGGTATCAACCAGGTACAGTGGGCAAAAGAGTTTGTAGAATCGAACAGAAAAAAAATATTAACTGAGAGCGAATTGGAAGAGGTCTACAAATTGAATTTAGCGCTCTGTCTTTTCGAAGAAAAAAAGTTCGAACAAGCACATTCTAATATTTTGTATTCATTTCACTCTAATGTCTTGTTTTGGGTAGCCCGCCGACTGGAGCTGAGAATTCACTTTGAACTGCAGTCGGACTTGTTGCCTTATAGGATTGAATCATTTAGAAAGTACATACAACGAACTGGCCGTAAAAATGCTTCTGGTCTTGACATGGAAGCAAATGCCAACTTCATCCATGTCTTGCTTCAACTCGCCCAAAGTGCAGCTAAAAACGCCAAACGCTCTGAAAGTATCATTCGGCGAATTTACAAAAAAAAGTTAGTCGCCGAACGTAAATGGCTCCTGGAAAAAGCATACGAATTGGCCTGATTTTTAAAGTAAAACCCGTGCTGTATTTGCGGGAACATTGGTTTTGTGTCCAATTTTTGGGCATATGAAAGGTTTTTTTTGCTAAAAACCCTTACTTTTTTCATCAAATTGCTCGATTTCGCTGCTACATAATGCCTTATCATTTGTGTGGAATTGTTCAAAAACTGTCCTTGAAAAACTTAGGTACTTGACCACACTTTTGCAGCAACCTGCTTATGTAACTGCACCAAAGGACAATTTTCAACACAAACACAATCTCTATCCATGAAAAAAGTACTTTTCAAGTTCCTGCTTTTTGGATGCATTTTGCCTGTCAGGCTGTTTACACAAACCAACTTTCTAGACACCACTTTTGCCAGCAATGGAAGTGCTATTATAACTCTCAATGCCAATGGCAATTATTGTAGCCTTGAACATGCAGGGCTGCAATCCGACGGCAAAATAATCGCAGTAGGAACCACGACAGCTGACGGAGGCGCAAAGGCCTTCGCCGTCAGACTTAATGCAGATGGCAGCCGGGATGCTTCTTTTGGAAATGGCGGAGAATGGTTGTCAGAAGATCCATATTTCCTCATTTCAAAAGAGGTATTGATCCAACCTGACGATAAAATTGTGCTTACCGGCAGGGGAGCAGGGCATACCAAAGTTGTCAGGCTAAATCCCGATGGCGTTTATGACAATTCATTTGGAGAACACGGCCAATGCAATTTGTATATTTGGGCAGTAACCGGGCAGAATGTAATGGTCGACATGGAACTGCAGCCAGATGGGAAAATACTGGTGTCGGGCTATAAAAACCTCGAATCTGCCATTGTTAGATTGAATGTGGACGGATCTTTGGATACTTCCTTCGGGTCCGCTGGTATTGTAATTGTAAATCCCAGCCTTTTCTTGTCCGCAGCCTATCAGGTGTATGGATTAAAATTGGGCTTGAGCTCCGACAACTCCATATTGGCTGCAGGTGTATATACCAATAATACCGTAATTCATACTGGCTTTATCATTAGATTTAATACCAATGGGCAAATTGATTCCGTTTTTGGGGAAAACGGAATTTCAACTTTCTATGATGTTACCAATTATATCTCCGACCTTTTTGTTTTGCCTAACGATGAAATCCTGGTGCTCTGTAACTTCCAGGATGAAGCCAGCAACTATCCAAAAGTAACTTTATCAAAATGGCTTTCAGACGGCCAAATTGACTCTTCCTTTGCAAATCAAGGATATGCTCAGTTAAACATTGGAAATATGGGTACGGTTTGCGACAATGGCTTTCTGCAACCAGATGGCAAAGTAGTCGTATTAAATATTTATAAATATCCAGCCAGCATTGGCAGCAAGGCTATGATGAGCCGGTTCAATGCGAATGGCAGTATTGATACCAGTATAGGGGTTGCAGGCGTAATAACCGCACAAGAACATGAAACGTTTTATAATGGACTGGTACAGCCAGATGGAAAAATCCTTAGTGTATCCAATTACTCAATTTCCGACGAATCTACTGCTGGGAATATCCGCCGATACCTTGCGTCCAATACCGTGGGCGCCATCGAGTCAGCTTCAGCTATTTCATCAGCATTTCTGTTTCCTAATCCAGTCACCGAAAACAGCCTGACTATCGCCTACGAATTGCTGAAAGGATCCAAAGTAAAGATTGATTTGATCGGTTTGAAGGGGGAATTTTTGCAAACCCTGATCAATGCTGAACGCCCAATGGGCAAAAACGAAGAAATACTCAAACTACCCGAAAACCTGGAGACCGGCACTTATTTCGTTAATATACAAAGCGAAAGTGGCAATGCTGTTGCAAAATTTCTGTTCATCGGACATTAACCAAGCCCAGCATTTCAGACACTTCATTTAGTGTTGTAAACCATAAGCGCAGGCACTCATTTCCCAACTTAAACACAAAAACTCCACCATATAACGGCTTCAGGTAATTTTACCTGAAGTCGTTACGGAGTTAAAGTGGGCATATTTTTACTAATTATTCTTTATCAAAACGAATTTCCTGGATATTGACATTGGCGCCGGCAACCTTTAGATAAAGATATACCCGGTAATTTCCAGTGGTGGCCGATAAGTTACCAATACAATACTGATCGCTATTTTCACGACTGGTACCTTTATGAACCTGTGCAAATGCTTTGGGTTTGTTGGCCTCAAAAAAAGTACGCAGCACTTCTGCTGCTTTTGCTTTTGGGTAAACTTGCTCTTTATCTTGAATGGAAATCTCTACGTTTTCGGAGAAATATTTTGCCAGCGTTTCCACATCGCCTGAATTCAATGCTGCGGAAATGGCCTCCAAACTGGTTGGCGTGCCTTGATTGGCTAACAATGCAATCGGGGCAAAAAGAAGCGCAATAATCAGATTTTTCATGAATCAGCAGGTTTTAGCATTTTCCGGCTCAAAAGCCGGATTTTGATTTAATTTGATTTTTTTACGATGCTTTACAAAATAGTAACTCAAAAAGTGTAACTCTTAGTGTAAACGCAAAGTTAAATATTAGCCAACCTGTGTTCAAAGTGCTGATAGTTAAAGTTTTATAATTTTAACAACGCCTCTTCTTTGTTCGTTTCGCAATTCAATAAAATAAATTCCGGGCGCCCATTCGGTACTCGGAATGGATAGTGCTATACCCTGTTCAGGTTGTTCAAAAGTGTTTTCCCACACCTTTTTGCCGTCAGCTTGATATGCCCCGCATTGATAAACACCGCCGGGAAGCTTGCCGAGCCAAAGGTTTGCGTCTGTTTGAACGGGATTGGGAAATACTTTGATACCAGAAAAGGTGTTATCCTGTTCATCAGTAGCTGTAGTTGTCCCAGATTCAGTCAACAGCAATGTATTGATTCCAGCGCCATCCCCACTGGTTGTTCCATTGCCGTTCACCCCATTGCCGGCAGCATAAAAAGTAATATTACCCGTGCCGGCAGGAGGCGCCGTCCACTTCACATTAAAGGTATTGGAGGCAGAAATATTATCGTGTTCGGCGTAGGTGCGGCCGTTGGAAATTGTAGCGATTTTATAATTATTCGGATTTACGTCTGAAAAACCGTCCAAATCTGTATTGCCGCTGTTTTTCAATGCAATCATTTGAAACCCGTAACCACTGAGATTGGTACCGCTTGCCGTGATTTTTACCTGTGCCGTATATTGTTTTCCAGGATGGTATTTCGTGATGGCATTGCCTGCAGAATCCAGTACGGATATGGCCAGCGAAGCGGTGATGGGCCCCTGGTTGTGACAAGTCAGGCAGGTGCGGGGTTGGCCACCTGAAAGCTCATCGCCCGGGGCGCCGGTATTGCCTTTGCCAGCTGAAGATGCGCGGCCGTTTTTATTGCCCATAGCCAACAAAGCGCACAAAAAGGATAGAATGGTAACTGAAAGCAGACGGAGGTTCATGTTAAATTGGATCTGTTCGTAAAAGTATCAGGTGCTTCGACAAATCATAAACGAAAAAGTTGAACCGAACAGATGTTAAAAGCACGCGATTTCAACGAATTGTCGTAAAACATCTATGAAATGTGCTCCATTTGAAGTCCTGGTGGCCAATCCAGCGTTTGGGCTTCCTCCGGGCTTACTTTCCAAAGCGAAGCTTTGAGCTTGAGCAAATGCTGCTCCGTATCACTTTTCCGAATGGCAATTTCCAACAACCCGTTGTCAGCGTAGGTTTGGTGCAGGATTTCAACATCCAGTTTTTTCAGCCCCTGCATAATATCTGGCATGAGGGCATAATCAAATTGAAGCTGAAAATGATCCTTGATAATTTTTTCCACAAACACTGACTGACGAATCGCCTCTGCCGCCGCTTCTCTGTATGCGTGAATCAATCCGGATGCCCCAAGGAGTACACCGCCGAAATAACGCACCACGATCACAACGATGTCGGTTAATCCTGCCGAGTCGATCTGACTGAGAATAGGCCTTCCAGCCGTACCGCTCGGCTCACCATCGTCGTTGGCCCGAAACCGCAGCCCATCGATACCAAAACGCCAGGCAAAACAATGGTGCCGGGCTTTAAAATGCTCCTTCCGGAGTTGCGCCAACCAGGCTAGTGCCTCTTCTTCATTCCTGGCCGGATAGGCATAGGCAAAGAATTTGCTGCCCCGGTCTTTAAATTCGCCGGTAGCAGGCGCCTGAATCGTTAGGAAAGAATCAATCATATCAGCCTTTTAACGCACCTGCAATTTTGTTACCGGATTTGACAAACAGCCGGTCGACCATAAATTTTACGACCACAACGGCTACGCCTACCCATAAAGCCTGGTTCAACTGAGGATATTTGGGGAGCAAATGCATGGTAATAGGCATAATTAAACACAACAACACCAATACATGGATAAAACCTGCCATCAGTTCCGACATCGGGTTGGCGGTTTTGTAACGCTGGTTGCCAAAATAATGAATGATCAACCCGGCAATGTACCCAAGCAGCAGCAAGCGAGTCTGGAAAGGCACTTTTTCAAATCCCTCACTGGAGAAACCCTGATCGAATGCCTTGATGGTAAATGTTACGGTCAGCATAACCATGCCGATCGACATAGCGGCGCCGGCGCCCAATAGAAACAATTTTTTGCCCAAACCCTCCGTCCACGGCTTTCCATCCAGGGCAAATACCATCCGTAACAAGGCAAAAGCCAGCAAAAAAATGACTTCCATCCAGAAAATAAATACCAGCGGTTGAAAACTCCAGCCAAGAAATATGATGCCATGCAGGTTAATCGCCAATGACAACAGTGGCAGCCACCAGGGCCTGGGAGTTCGAAATACAGGAGATTCCAAAATTCGTTGTAGCATCAGGCAAATGTAAACCCAGCGTTGAATGAATTGCACGGCTGCTGCCACAATTCTTTAAAAACGCCTACGAATACTCGTTTGCATGGAACAGTTGATATGTAAGCACGCCATCAATTAGACCAATGTACCATTTTTGCTCTACAAATCAACTTTCGCCTATGAAACACCTACGCTATTTCCATCCGGCATGTATGGCCTTTCTGTTGGCCTTGCCTTTTTTATCCTCCTGCTATGGCGCTCCAAATGCCAACCACAACCCTGTATCTTCTCCAACCAAGCCACACATTGCCACCTTATTTGAAACAGATTCCTTTGCCTCTTTTCAATTTGAAAAACGCTATTATTTTCATGGGAACGGGTTTGTTTTTTCCCCTTTCGACTCAAAGAAAGTATGGTTAATGCCCGAAACCAATGCTTCTTTTGAAATGGACCTGGAAACAGGCGCCAAACAGCCGCTTTCAACGCGATTTAATCATCCCTTTTTCAATAATAGCCTTCGGGCTGATGGCGTCCATCTAGATTCTTTCCATCAAAACCTGTGTTGGTTTCTGAGTTTTCATAAAGGCGTATACTGTCATGATGAGTCAAAAGGCAGCGGCCAATTTTACGATGTTGCCGCCAACAGAAGGGCAGTATCAGCTATCGCCTTTTCAAAAGATAAGGTATGGATCGGCACTTCCGAAGGACTTTGGTATATCGACCGGAAAAGCGGACAATATGGGGCGGTCGATCATACCCCCAATTCCTGGGTGAATAAAATTGTAACCACGAGCGATGGAAAAATACACATTGGAAAAGGATATGTCTACGATCCCGCTGTCAATTGTTGGGAAAACAATGACATTCAACCCTGGCAGGATGATCAGCAATCAAATCAAATGTATAACCGGTTTACACAACTGTTGCCCAATCACACCGGCAGTGGATATCGGGTGTGTTTTGCCGGCGGACATGTTTGGCAATTTGGCCAGGATTACTGGTTTACCCAACAGCCCGACGCAGCCGAACCAACCAACCTTCAACCGCTTTTCAAAAAACGCATCGAAAGCCTTACCGGCGACAACCAATATTTATTTTTGGTCACCGATAGTCTTTTTGCTATTGTGAATCAAAAGTACTTGCTCACCAAACGATTAGGCGACGTGAATTTGTTTGCCCGTATTCGCCGCTTGAATTGGCTGGGAGATTCCCTGCAACTGAACCAACCCGATTCATGGTTGGAGCGTCAAGCTAAAATGAACTATGTTTCCCAACTATTTCCAGGTGAACAGGACGCCTACCTTTTATGGAGGATAAAATATTATAAAGGTGTGTTCCTGTTACCGCAAGACGAGAAGTCGTTGGAAGCATGGATCAAACAACCGGGTTTAGATGAATTCACCATCAAAACAGCTTGCGGAACCGTGGTTTCCAACTTGATCTATCAGGGCGAATGGCAAAAAGCGGTTGAACTCGCTGACAAATTCAACGTACAATCGGCCTTGAACCGGTATAACCCAAGCAACGGCGGCAATACGCTCGACCATTTCAGGGAGGCTGTAAAAGAATTTAACCGCATCAAAAACTCGGATGCAACGGAAGACGAAAAAAGCTGGTTGACCGCGGAACGTATTTTAAAAACCAGCCTGGAAAGTCAGTTTTTTAATACGGAAAGTTGTGCCGGCCCAAACCTGACGCTGGCGTTTGAGGCTTATAACAAATTCCTGAAAAAGCACCCCAAAAGCAGTCGCGCGGATGATGTGGAGTTCCAAATAGCGTCACTGAGTTCGAGTTGGAGCGAAGGAGATGGCGATCCTTCGGTTTGGGAAGCATTTTTGAAAAAATACCCGAATAGCAATTGTCAAGCGGAGGCCAAAATCAGGTTGGCCAACTGCTTTTATTACGGGACCGTAGCAGAAGTAAAGCGAGGTTTAGCGCTGTTTGCAGAGGCTGAAAAATCTTCCCCTCAAACTTTTAGCGGAAAAACCGGCGAGTTTTACAAAGAATGGCGCGATCACCTTGAAAAACGCCTGGAAGAGCTGCTGCTGGAATTTTCTATTTCACTCAAAAAAGACCACGTAAAAACCGGAGAACCTGTTGAAATCACGTTTAGCCTGCTCAACAAACACACCAAAACTCAAACCATTCCTCAATTTGCCAAAAAGGATGTGCCGAACTTCTTCATCGAAGTTGCCGTCGAATCAGATGGAACGGAAACCTGCCTCAATAACCCTCAATTTTATGATTTTAACGACCGCTCCGTTGTCGACGACCCAAATACCTACCACGACATCCTGCTCAAACCCCAAAAATATTACACCGAAACCTGGGATATGACCAAGATGGCCAGAAAACACCGCCAGTACTTGCCGGGCCGCTACACGTTTGACCGTCCCGGTGTGTATGTGATCACCGCCTATTACGGCGAAAAACAGGCTGGCCCATTGAAATTCACGGTGGAATGACATTCACGAAATTTAACCTGACACTTACATGCTAAAAGCCCTTGTCCAGTCATTGTACGAATAGAAAAAAAGTGTTTTTTATACTTTTGAATAAAAATCACATGTATATGAAACTCATACTCAAGCTATGGTTACCAGCTTTATCGCTGCTGCTTTTTACCTGCAAAGAACCGTATTTGGACCCCGGCATCACGCCTTGTCTGGAGGAGGCAATTGATGCTTTCAAAACGAAGGATGACGCCTGGTACATAGTTAAAATCACAGGAAAAACTGAACCTTATTACCATTTTGTAAGCAGCTACGCTGACTTCTACAACAAGGTGCTTGATTCCAAATGTGAATTGGTTTGTTTATCCGAAGGCGGCTGGGGAGGAGTGGATGACAAATATTTATGCGGCGACAGGTTCAACGGATTTGAGCGTGATACGATTTGGCACCGGTGAAACATTCACTCCATCAACCCAATCACAGCCATTCCCCGGCCGGTTACACCCTTATCTTTACGGTGTGAAAAAAAGTGCTGATGATGCACATAGGTAGAATACGGAGAAACCTCTATTTGTGATGCAGGGATACCGAAATCAAGGCATTGTTGCCTGTTATCCTGCTTTAAATCGACAAAATATTTGCCTTTTTCTGGGTCGAAGCGTTTGAACGGCGCCTTGAATTGAAGGGCAACCTCCTCCCCCACCTCGAAGGAACATTCGTCGATGCAGGCGCCGACAAATGCGTAGCATTGAGCGCCTTGCGTTCCAAAGGTTTCTGACATCTTTTCCAGGGTTTTTCTTACCAGTTTTCCGGCGGCGCCTTTCCATCCGGCATGCACAGCGCCCAACACTTTATTGCCAGCGTCATAAATTAATATGGGCGTACAATCGGCAATGGAGACGCAGAGTAAAATGCCCTGTGCATTGGTAATAAATGCGTCGAAACCTTCGCTGCCTCCCGGCTCTTTTACCCGTTTTATTTCCGTTCCATGCACTTGTTTCGACCAGGCGGTTTGTTCGGGCCTGAATCCGATGGCATGACAAAAACGGCGGCGGTTTTCAGCCACGTTGGCTGGGTCGTCGTCGGTACTTTTGCCCAGGTTCAGGGAATTGTAAGGCGCCGGGCTTACGCCCCCGTGCCGGGTACTTTGAGCGGCTTTTAATTCGGGAAATGCATCAAAAACAGTGGGGCGTATGAGCAGGTCGGTTGGTAAGATCATGCGCAAAATTAAACACGGATTCGTTTGATTGATATGATTTCGCAGTTGGGTGCCTTTGATTTTCAGAGACGTTTCCACCATCTCATAGCAGGCAGGCGCTACTACTTACATCTGAAGCAGCGTGATGCAAAACAGGTGGCCTTTAGATAATCTTCGTTTAAAAAAACCAGATATTACTTATTCAATTACCTTTACCGCTTCGAATCCTGCCTCCTTTTGGTTACCATTTTCACCGATTTTCATTAACCAAATTCAGTTTTACCATGAGAAAACAATTGAGTGCAATGCTTTGCATCTGTTTCACCTTTTTATTCAACCAGGCATTTGCACAGAAAGACTGGCGTTGGGACACCCATGGCGTGGGTTTCAGCGCTCCTTCCAACATGCGCGTTACCACCAACAACGCCAATGAATTCGCCGCTGAAAGCAGTGATCTTTTTTTGAGCATTTATGCAGAGCAAGATGGAGAGGTAACGGAAGAAACGCTGAAAGAGGCCCTCATCGCAGCAGCAACCGAAATGGAATATGATAACATTTCAGCTGCAGATGCATTGGATATCCACGATTTTAAAGGCTACTTTGTAGAAGGAACCAAAGATGGTGTCGGGGCTTTTATTCTTACCCTGCTCGATAGCAGGAGTGCCACTAATCTGGTCATTGCTATTGTGTATACCACCGATGAAGCGCGTAAAAAAGCGATCGACATTGGAGATTCGTTTTATGCTTTCGATAAATAATTGATTCCAGACGGATAAAGACACCCTGCATCCCGAATTTTGGCGACACCAAGGTTCGGGATTTTCTTTTTCTCAGTTGTACTTGGGCATCTTTTTTTCACAAGGAGTTGCATGAGTTTCCGGAGTATACTAAAAACTCTTGAAACACATGTAACTCTTGTATCTCCTTGTGAAATCACCTTTTACTACAGCCTTAATCCTGCTTGCAAGGCACTTGCGCCGAAGTGATCTCCACATCCTGAGGCGTTTCACCATAAACGATCACCAGTGTTTGTGCGGGTTTACCGTAGCAATTGGATGCTTTTTCACCTTTTGCATTGATCACATTGGCCTTTTGCGCGCTCCAGGCTTTGTTGCTGTTTTGGGTAAACACCTGGTATTGTACTGTCTTCTTAGTGTCGCTGATCCGCGTCAGGGTAACGTTATTATCATTCGTAGTATACACCTTGGTTGGAACCGGATACAAACATTCTCTACAAGTACAATCTCTACAAGGTTCGTTTGCCGGCCGGGTTGGGGCTGCTACTTTGATATTTGAAAACTCTACCATGTTGGCGGTAGGTGTTCCGGTGTAAATAACCACCATCAATTGAACCGGCTTGTAATATTTAACGGTAACCTTTTGCCCGGGTTGGCTAATTCTTCCACCCGTTTCAAATGCCCATTCGCCGCGCTGAGATGATTGGGTAAAAACATGGTATTCAACCGGATCGCCTTTGCCGTCTGGTGGGCCGAAAATGGTTGCCACATTTTTGTTCGATGTGTAAACACCAGCGGGCTCTCTGGTATTACATCCTTCACAAGGCAGATTTTCAGCATTCGCTTTGATCTCCCAAGCGCTTGATTGTTTTTTCTCTACTTCAGGTGTGGTTGGCTTTCCCGTTGCTTTGGCTGGCGTTGTTTGCCCAACCGCTTGAGACAGGCATACACAAAGCGCGAGTGCCGGAAAAAGGGTGATGAAGATTGTTTTACTCATGGTATGAATGTTGGTTTAAAAATTGTGAAAGATCGTTTCAATTGACATGGCTATTGATTTCCTGAAATCACATACACTCTATGTAACTGATTGGAAAAAAGTAAATGACAAGTGATTGGACGCTTAGAGCTTCAACAGTTCCAATACTTTTTCATAGATGGCATTGGTCAAGCCCGGAAGGTCGTTCTTTTGACCGGATATTTTAAATTCGTCTCCCACATTCGTTTTGCCTTTATACAAACGCCCGCGCACTTCCACAGCCTCTCCTTTCACCTTGTATTGCCCTTTGATCGCATACGCCTCCGGGTACTCCTTTACATCCACAAAAATCAATTCAGCCTGTGCGCCTTTCACCGTTAGCTCCCGGAAATGATCTTCCAAAGCATCGGTCAAACCCAAGCCGTCGTCGAACGTAAGTTCATCCATAAAAACATTCCGGATGAACACCGGCTTGGGGTCGGCAATGGGGATATTGACCTGTTCATTTTTGATCCCGATCGGGAAACTCCCTTTTACAGGCCCCACCAACATGGGCCTCTGGATACCGCCGATGCCTTTTGCCAGTTCGGGCACTTCATTGCAGGCATCCTGGAAGAGTGTCATCACATCCACGGTTTTGCCGTCCAGGAGGGCCATGCCGTTCATTCCCTGCAACAAACGGAAGGTGAGCAGCCCTTGTCCGTATTGCCCGGCTTCGTAACTCACCTTGTCGGCCGCGCTCCCCGCCAGCACGAACATACCCGTGCGGTCTTTCAAGCGATCGAGCGCGCGGATTTGGGAAGCGCTCAACGCTTTTTTTCCGGCGGCCAGGTCTTCCACCATTTTCCCGGAATTGCAGGCATCGAGGATGAGTACCTGTTTACGAGGAGGGATAACCTTCAGCCATTGAGTAAGTTCGCGACTCGAAATGGCGCGTTTTTCCCGAACGCCGGGGGTACCGAGGTCGTCAAAACTGCCGATGTCGCGGGTGAGGTAATAAAACAAAGCCTCATCACCGTAGGTGATCCCGTGTCCGGAGAAGTACACCACCACCACGTCTTCTGCTTTTGCCTGGGCGTTGATGGTATCGAATGCAACCTTGATGGCGGTTTTGGTAGGCGGTGTGGAGTCGTCGGTAGTAAGCAGGTGTACGGTCACTCTGCCGCCGGCAGGCACGAACAATTGTTTGCCGACTTGCTCCAACGCAGCGGCCATCTCGCGGGCGTCTTTGGCAGCGTATTGCAGGTCGAGCTCGGCGCCTGCGTAATCGGCACTACCGACAGCAAGGATGTGTAGCGAAGGGTTTCGTTTTTTAGGTGTCAGCTCGTCAACGGCGCCCTGGGCATTGTTTCGACCCTTTGATTT
>JAEUUR010000320.1 GCA_016787465.1 Saprospiraceae bacterium
CCGATTGATTGTCATTTCACAAAAAAACTACTCGGAATTTGCCGCCAGAAGCTCTTTTTATTTTTGGAATTTCCTCGACCCCGACTCGAAGCCCGAGCCCATTCCGATGTATGATTATCAGGCGTCGCTGGCAACTGTTTCAGAACAAGGCGACATGATTGCACTAAGCGACAGGTATACGATTCATGTTTTTTCTTTGCTGGATGGATACACTGAACTGGCTGTGATTAATCCGAGTGCGACCATCAATCAAATTCGTTTTCGACCCGATGGCGGCGCTTTGGCAGGTGGTTGCGACAACGGAACGGTGATTACCTGGGAGCCCTCCGGAGGCGCACCGAAAATCAAGTTTATTTACAATTCCGGCGGCGAAAACTTTTTGATCTCCCATATGGCGTACACCAGCAACGGGCAGTCGCTGCGCATCGGCTATTTTGGCCAACTTGCTACCATCGAACTGAACTCTTTCGACCTCCGTGAGTCTATGCAGTCGGGGTCGAGATGGCTTAATTCGTTCACTCCGGCGCAAATTCGCGAATACCAACTGGAAACGGCCTGGCAATTCACCGGCTTTTTTGAACGGTTGGAAGACGAAGGCGATTATCCGTTAATCCGCTCTTTTTTCCATTATTTTAAAGAGCAATCCTTCATAAACAACAACCTCCCAAAAGTAAAAACGTATTGTTCCAGGGCACTCAAATTATATGACTTGCTGGGTAAGGTGCAGTCGGCCGAAAACCTGAAACCGGAATTGCTGGCGATGTACGAAAATTTAATCCTGAAATGTTTATACAGGAACGACATTGAATCAGCAACAGATGCATTGAAAATTATGCACCAACGTTTCAACCACCCCGTCATCGCTACCTTGAATGAAGCGCATATCGCTTTGTTCCGACGCGAATATTCCAATGCGGTGCGGCTTTACGCCGATTATCTGTTTAAATCATACAATGATCCGCAAGTTCATTACAAATTAGATGAAATCAAAGCCGACATATTGGCTTTTCAGGATGCGGAGATGATTGACAGCACGCAGGTTTCATGCTTTTGTACGGTGTTCCAACCATTCCCCAACTTTGAATGGATTTGCCCTTTGTATCAATCTCAATCGGTGAATTCATACGCTGAAGAGGCTTTTATTTACTATCAATTGAACACATTGATCACCGATGCTACCTATGCATCCGACATCCTCGATAAAAAGGACAAACTTGAACTGGCCTTCAATGCCTCCCGGAAAGTGCGATACCCGAATCCGGTGGTAACCACGCATCCCTATGAACTCAGTGCCATTGCCCTTACAGATTTATACGGGAACATTGCCGTACTGGAAGAAAACTCGCCAAAAGAACTCGAATATTACAACAAAGGCATTTCCTTGTTGGAGCAATTTGGTCCGTTTAAAAATTCACCCGACACGGCTCGGCTGGATCGGCTGGCACGCCTGTATTTAAGCAAAGGAAGGTACTTCATGCGCGACAACCGGCCCACTGAAGCCGTTGCGCAACTTCAGCTCTGTATTTCAAGTTTGGAAAAGCTACTCAAAAACTACGACACCGCTATTTCTCCTCTATTCAAGAATAATGCACAAAAATTTCTTGGAGCCGCCAAATACGACCTTGGCATGGCGTTGTTGTATGAAGGAAAGGCCAAGGAATCCAAAATGGTATTCGAAGAAGTGATTCCGCCAGGCAATATGAATAGCTTCAACCTCGTGTACGGCCACGCAGCCTTATTGGAAAAAGATTCGGTCAGCGCACTGATTGAATACGGAAGTATCAAAAGTGCCCAGGAACTTGGCGTATCCCTGGCGCATATCCGGTTCATGGCAGACGCTCAGCCTCATAACCGGGAACGCCTGCTGCAATATATTCCGCATTTGAAAAGCCTGATCCTGAAAGTGCGACCTGCTGTATTGGCCAGGGAGGTTGACTATTGGCAAAATACCAGCCTGGTAAAAGCGTACCAAACCAGGCAAAAGCCAGATTCAGCGCTGGTGTATGCCACACATGCATTCCGGGCTGCACAATATATGATGGCAAGTTTCCCGGATGCCCAAGAGTGGCGTAGAAACTATATTTATACCTGCATCGATTATACGTATTTTACGGTTTTGTCAAAGCATTCAGATACAGAGGCATTATCTGAAATGATCCGGGTTGCAGAAAACGTGCTATATCTGGCTACCGGAACCAGCTCCGAGGAACAATACCTGGCTTTATTCGTCACATCAAATCTCGCCCATGCTTTATGGTTGCGTGGAAATAATGGCGATCGAGATCGCGCAGTTAAACTTTATCAACAGTTTCTTCAGCAAAACGGCTGGTATATCATTCAAAAAGACCTGGATGATTTCCGGCAGGCCGGAATCAGTTGGCCCGATTATGAAAAACTGATTGACTTGATTAAACCGGGTATGTGAATACAATTGGCGTCAAAGTCACTCATTCCTTAAATTGTCCACAGGATTTGCGCGCAATGCTCTCCAGGTTTGTGAGCCCACCGCCAACCCTGCTGCTGTGATCAACAACAACATTCCAGGCAAAAACAGCAGCGGCGACATGGGAATACTGTTGGAAAAGAAGGCCAGAATTTGACTTCCTGCAAGAAATACCACCGGAATGGCAATTGCTGCAGCTATACCCAATAACCACAAATAACCTTTTGAAAGAAAAAATACCACATCCCGTCCGGTAGCACCCATGACTTTGCGCAAGCTGATTTCTTTGGCTTTTGTCTCGACGGTATAAATCGCCATACCCAGCAATCCCATGCAAGCAAGTGCCATGCCTAAAAAGCCAAAAAAACCAACCATCCGCACCAAATCAAGCGATTCCGAAAAAACGCCCCTTGCCGTATCATCAAAAAATTCGGCCTCAAACGGCGTGTTGGGGTAAAGGCGCTTCCAGGCTGTTTCGACTTTCTCCCTGGTTTCGATTGCTGTTACAGCATTGAGTTGGAGGTTGATTACTCCAAGTTCCGTTGGATTATAGCGCAAAAGCAGCGGTTCCATTTTGTAAACAGCCGGTTTAAATGCAAAATCAGCCAGCACGCCACGTACAGTGAGCCTGGTACTATCGCCAATGAGCAGTTGTTTATTGATCGCTTCATGCGCTTCTCCCAATTTGAATTTGGTTAAAAACGTTTCATTTACCAGCGCAAAAACTTCATTTTTTTGAGCCGGGTTGTCGGGGAAATTTTCCCCAGCCAATAATTTTAAATGGAAATTCGGCACATAGTTATGGTCAATATAATAGTCGCGCACCCCCGTCTTTTCCGAAACAGAATCTGTACGAACATCGTCGGAGTTATCCATCCAGGTGCCCATTGGAATGGAAATCCCCGATAGTTTTTCTACGCCGGCTACCTGCCCCAATGCAGCAGCCGTACGGTCGAAAGGCGCGCCTTGTAATTGAACGAGCAGGGTTTGAGGCTGATCAAATCCGAAATTGACGGAAATCGCATGGTTGCCTTGCCGCCAGGCAATGGTCATCAACATCAAAAAAATCAGGGTAACAGTGAATTGGGTAGCCAGCAGAAACTTACGCAACCCGACGCGTTGCATCAATCGCAAATTTTGGAGTTTTTGCAAGGCGGCAATCGGACGTGTTTTCGCCAGAGTTAAAGCTGGTATGATGCCGGCAACCAGCCCGACAACGAGCGCAAACCCCAAAAAAAGCAAGGCCAATTGGCCAAATGATGTTATACTCAAATCAAGGGTTTGAGCAATACTCATCCGTCCGACCTGAGGACGCAATAACAGCATCATAAAAAACCCCAGTACTAATGCGAATAGGGAAGTAATGATAGCCTCTACCAAAATTTGTCCAAAAATTTCGGTTCGGTTGGCTCCCATGACTTTTCGCACGCCCATTTCGCGCAGCCTTGTAATT
>JAEUUR010000326.1 GCA_016787465.1 Saprospiraceae bacterium
GCGCCAGTTGAGCCTGCCCAGGCGCCGGACATACACGTTTTGCCGCAAAGCCAATACCCAACGATCATATTCATATTCCCCATCCAACACGCCTTTCCAGCCGCGGGTATAAGCGAGTTCCACCACCGGCGTGCGCTGCACCTGGTTTTCTTCCGCCACCAGGAAATTGTTGTTCTGCAAATTGCGTGCATACCGGATGTAAACGGTGCTTTCCGCAAAACGAAATTGTCGGGCCAATGGAGCCTGGTCGTTTGCAGCAAAACCGTACTCATAGGCTGGTGTCCAATCCTGTCGGTTTCCCGTGAGCTCGATTTTCAGCGCGCGGGTAATCTGGCTACCCAGCGAAGCCGACCATTCCTCCACATAATCCATACGTCGGGCGTATACCCCCCGGTTCACCAGATTGGCCCTGGTGAGTTCATGCAGGGCGCCGGGCTCCAATAGATCGTTGCGCCAGCTTGCGCGCAGCTGAGTGTTGCGCGCGCGCGTGAGTCGCCAAAGTCCGTAGCCGCCGTATTTCCATTTTTTATCCGTAAACCCGAAAC
Organism: Saprospiraceae bacterium; assembly: GCA_016787465.1. Taxonomy (GTDB): domain Bacteria; phylum Bacteroidota; class Bacteroidia; order Chitinophagales; family Saprospiraceae; genus M3007. The sequence goes on from JAEUUR010000326.1 coordinate 546, forward strand.
CGGCATACGCTCCGACTTCCAAACGTTTGGGCAACCTCAGCGGCCGCGATTCAGCATTGGTTAATCCAATACCCAATCGTGTGCCTTCAAAATCGTTAAATTTCAAAACGTGTTTCAAATCAACGCTCAGGCCTTTGTACAGGTGCGCTTTACCTGTAACCGAATAATTGACGAGCGTTGTTAACCAGCCAATTTTTTGGGCACGGAACAAGCTGTCCAGAAATACGTAGGTGCGTTTTTCCTTGGTTGAAAGCGGCGCCGAACTGCGCCAGACCGCCCAGGCGGAATCCTGCTGGTTCGTCGCATTTTTCACCATAAAAACGGGCATTTCTGGCATGAAATCCTTGCTGCTTGTGGGTGTTTGCAAATCCACGCTGCTGATGAAACTGCGCCCGCTGATATGGGTTCCTATCGTTTTATCTGGATAGGAAGGGATATTCATCTCGAAATTGAGCTGCTCCGGAAACCACTTAAAGTCGCCGTCGTCTGCTAGCGCCTGCTGATAGGCTTGTTCTATTTTTACTACAATAAATGGTGTGCCAGTGGTAGTGGCCCGCACATTTTTAACCGCATAGCTGTCAGAATGAAGTTGTAATACGCCACTCAACCCATTGAACACTTTCCCCTTGCGCGGTTGGAAAGCGATGGTCCAGAGGGTGTCGGCGCCGTCCAGGAGCGTATCTTTCATGGTAAAAACATACTGTCCGACAGACCCCGGTGCAATCGGATTGGCAAAATCGCGATCGAGAATACGTATGAAGTCATTGTAAAAGGAAAACGGTTGAACGGCATTGGCAATAGCTACCATACCCAGGTTTTGAGTGCCGCTTACCCGGTTAAGCAATACTTTTTCCTGGTTTTGGTTCGGGAACCGGAAGCTGCGCTCTGTGACAGTTTCCATAAAAAACAAGTGTTGGGTACGGGTGATGCGCTCCAACTTTTGGAATTTCTCCAGCTTTTCGCGGTTTTGTTCCTTCGTAACATCTTTCCCTGCCATGGTTTTGGCAAATACTTCATGATGGGGTACAAAACTGAAATTGATTTTGTTGTAGGTATTGCAGGTGAAAAATGGATACCGCTCCGGGTTGTTTTTGGAGCGATTTTGAATAGCCAACCGGATCAATCGTTCTGCCGGATTGATGCCCGGACGAATGACCACTTCAGCCAGCGAAAAGGTTGTGGGGCGCAGTACCACATCGGGCAGGCTGGGGGCATGCTGGCGCATATAGGCCTCGTCCAGTTGTAGGGTTTCATAGCCTACATACCGAAAGGTCAATTGGGGGGGTGTTGAATCCGGAATCAGAAAACGGCCTTCGAGGTCGCTGATCACGACCTTGTTCTCAGCTCCTTCTACTAGGATGGAAACAAAAACAAGCGGCGTTCCTTCCGGGTCGACCACGCGACCGGTCAGTTGGGCATGTGAGACGGAAACAAACAACAGCATGCAACCAACCAAAAAAAATCGGAACCTGGATTGACAGAACGGCATCATAGGTTTGATAAAAATTTATGTGTCGCCCCGAACGTTGGTTAATCATCCATGTACGGGATTTTTTATAAACCAACTTTTATCCAATTTGGTTTTCCACAAGGAGTTACAGGAGACAAGTTTTTTTAGATATAGTCAACGCAGAGTGGTTATGAATATGACCTGTCATACAGAGCGCTGTAAACCAATGCTTTAGCCGCAGGCTTTTTTCAAAACCAAACAGCGCGAAGTATACTCCTGTAACTCTTGCAGTTCCTTGTTAAACCAATAGCCAATCAAGGTTTAAAATTATCTGACTATCCGCATATTGTACAGAGGGGCGGAACCTGAGTTTTGGCGGCTAAACAAAGGTTGGGCCTCTTCGAGGCCATAGGTAATCCACCAGAATTCCCATTTTTTATTTTTCATCAACTCAATGAAATCCCTGATCCTATTTTAGCCTCGAAGAGGCTCAACTGGATCTAATAAACAGCCATCTTCAAACTACTTCATCATTCGAAATTCGGTGTTCTGCGGTTCGATATTTCATCAAACGTACCCAATATGCGGATACTCAGTTAAAATTATATCATTCTCTACGCGGCTTGCAATTAGGTTGCGCTTGGAAAAGATCAATAGGCGCCGGCAGGGTTGCCCATACTAGCCTTTGAATCGTTATTGCTGCCTAGTTTGAACCCCACGGACAACACCACACTTCTTCCATCAGAAGGCCAGATGCCCGGGCCAGGATAAAAGGTGGGGCGTTTGGTGAAATACTGCTTGTCAGCGACGTTGTTCACACTCAGTCGAAACAGGAGTTTATTAACTTTCAGGGAAGCATTGACGTCAAGCAGACCGTAGGCAGGCACCAAACCGACCGTACCGGTAGCATTGGGCGTTTCCGTATTGAGCGGATCGGCATACGACTTAGCGGTGTAGCTGTACAGCAGCGAAACGCTCAAGGTTTTGTATTTGAGATTCAACCCGTTTCTGCTAATCCATTGCGGGGTACTTTCCACCCGGTTGCCTTTAATACTTCTGTTTTCTTTTGCGCTGTATCGAATCGAATCGCCGAGGTATTTGGCATCAAAAAAGGAGGTGGAAGTGAACAGACTGGCAGAGAGGTTTTCAGCGATATAAAAACCATATTCCAGGAACATTTCAAGGCCGTTGGTTCTGGAATCTCCGATGTTCGTGCGGTAAAGAATCAGGGTGTCCAGGTCGCCGGAATATTGGGTGATGCTACCCAAACGATTGTTATAAAGCATGGTGAACACACCAATGTCCCATTTCAAATCTTTGAAGGAACCTCTCCATCCGATTTCTGCGTTGTACCCGTATGCGTCTTTCAGGTTTTTATCGGCTCGTTCGTACACATTGCCTGGAATGATGTCTTTGAATATAACCGGGCGGTAGGCTTGCGACCAACCTGCGTACATGTTTTGAACATCGCTTAGGGTGTATTCAAGGTTTGCGCCCAACAATGGGAACCGATGTTTGATCGTGTTTTCCACTTCCAGTGGCGGCAAATAGGAAATACTGCCTTCCATCCTGGAAGCGCCCGATTCAAAACGGATGCCCGGACTGAAGGCAAGGTTTCGGGTCAACTGAAATTTGTTCTCAGCAAAAACAGCGATATTCTTGGTTTTCAAGTGCATATCGCGCCCCCAACCGGCCGATGTGATGGTCATGTCAAAATCAGTACCGGTGGTGCCTTTACCTTGCTGTTGCCGGTGCAAATCATTGTTCATGTATTGCGCGCCCAGTACCAGGTAGGCTCGATGCCCAAACAGGGAATATTCCTGCCTCAAACGGAGCTCGGTCGTGTAGCTATTGAAGTTGTCGTTGTCAACTTGCCTGCCGTTGTATTGAAAAGTCGTGTGGTTGATCGTGTCGGGAATATTGGCTGCGCGGTCGAACAATACGCTGCGGCGGTCGCCCAAAACGGCAGAGGCCGTCCAGCTTAGCAACGAATTGGCGCCGATTTTCCACGCTGCACTCAGAGAGGGAACAAAAATTTCCGGGTTGTAATAGCTCCTGGAGCGTGTGCTTTGGCGAGGATTCGCCTGAAACATGGCATCTGTAAGAGGCCCTGGCAATTGATAGATGTAGTTTGACCGCAGGAGTTCGGCGCGAAGCGTGAAATGATTTGAAACCATGTACCTCAATACGGCGCCTTGCGCATCGAAATCAGAAGTGCTGTTGTCGCGGTAGCCGTCAGATACGCGTTTGTTGTAAAAAGCATAATACTCCAGTTTGCCAATTTTGCCTCCGATGGCGTTAAATGTACTCAGCAAACCAAAAGAGCCGATGGAACTTACACTTTCCAGGTCAAAATTTTGGGTAGTGTCGGGGCGTTTGATCACATAATTGAGCATGCCGCCGAATTGAGCTCCATATTGTAAGGCGCCAGTGCCTCTGACGAGTTCGATCCGTCCGATTGCCTCCATGGGCAGGTTGAAATGACTGGCTGGATAGCCGTACATATCGGAGTTGGTGATGGTGCCGTTTGCCCGGATATTAAATTCCCAACTCCTATGCGGGTCGAGGCCACGTGTACTGAAATTGGTCTGATTTCCTGAGCCATCCATGTCATACACGAATACACCGGGAACTTTAGCGAAAATCTGGCGGGGCGTTCTTTCTGCTACATTGGCATCCAAACCTTCCATTTGGATCACTTCATTTTTTTTACCAGCCCAGATGTAAGCGCCCTGAATGGGCTGTAGTCGGCTTATGGTGGAGCGTCGGGCAGTAATCTTGATCTCGTGAAGCGCTCCTGTTTGAAGGGTATCTGTATCCGTTTGAGCATTTAAAAGATTGCACAAAAACAAACCTGCCAATCCCGCAGCGATGTAACTTTTCATATCACACACATTATAGTTCAAAACTGAGTTGCAAAGGTCGCAACTATTACGTTTTTTCTACCATAAACTGCATGGCGATTTATTAGAAACTCCTTAGAGCCTGTTGCATTACTTACGCCCTACGCCTGCCGTTGCATTCACGGGCATTTTGGATTCAATTTGAAACGGCTGATAAACATCCAGCTCCTTGATATGCCTTCCATCAGGCCACCAGCCCATAAAACGCTGCTGGGGGGTGTTGCCAAAAGCAAAATCGGCGTACTTCCCGCGGCGTGTAACCTCCATCAAGGCATCAGCGAGTTTCCAATAACAATTGAAGTCCACCTCATTCAACCTCGACATATACAAAACCCGCTGCGCAGTATAATTCCGGACACCGGTATCAAAATCAAGGTCGTAACAATAGGGTTCGGAATGAGAGGCCATCACCCAACGGCGGTGGCCGGTGGTATCGCGGCGTTGTACAATAAAATTCCGGTTCGGTGTGTTGACCGCTGTTTCAAATACAATTTGTCCGAATTCACTCCCAACTACATAATCGTCTTCACCGACAATGACCAGCAGGTTCAAATCGGCAGGCAATGCCGAATAATCGTTGAGTCGGGCACCGCTAAATGGCCCACTGCCCGGTTCGGCGAGCAGCATGGCCGCCGGCTTGGGAACGCGGTATTTTTCCCAATAAACACCAAGATTAGCAGCCGTTACGCCGCCGTAGGAGTGCCCGATATAGGTGACTTTATCCAAGATTGGCCTGACGTGTCCGTCTGCTTCCTGCAATACTTTTAATGCATCCCGAATGCCTTTTGCAGCGTTGGGAGGGAATCCGTTCGGACGGGGCCAAACCAGGTTTTTCTGGTATCTTGGGTAAATGACAATATTGCCTTTGGCTACCAAATGTTTGATCCATTTGCCGTAGGCCATCGGATTATAGGCGCCGTACCCATGCAGGAAAACAATAACAGGCGCTTCGCTTGGCACTGGGGATGCCGGCTCAAAAAGCCAATATCCATCTGCTTTGGAGGCCGCGTCATAAAATGCCACCGACTGGTGGGTGTATTCAGCGCCGCCGGGGCCGTCGATCGGTTGACCCGGATATGGTGTGTCCTGAGCGGCTACAAAAACACCTTTTAAAACAATTGTGGAGGCGGATATCAGCCTGCGAAATGAATTAGGGAGGATTTTTACCATCTTGCTACGGATCAAAAAAAGGTGCGGTTACTTGCTGAACGTGAAGGATCAACAGCAAGCAACCGCACAATGTTCATCGGCATTCTGTTAACGAATACCAATCACCTCAACCTCTGCGCCGGTAAGTGCCGGGTTGTACCAGCAATCAATTTCGTGCGATTTGAACTGAAGCACGGCAGCCTTGGCTTCGTCAGGGGTACTGTATCCTTTGACAATGTAACAGGCGCCTTCTGCACCGCCAGGACAACGGCTGCCTTCATGCCAAAGCAACATCAAACCTTCGATGGGCGGTGCTTTGTCAACCGGCGTGTTTTTGCAATAAACGGCGAACTGAACGAAATACAACTCACTGACCGGGGTAAAAATCCGGTCGCCGACCTGGCCTTTACCTTTTCTTACACTGCGTTGAACGTTTAAACCGTTCACCGTCATGGTGGTAGAAGGATTTGGTGCTGAATACGTAGCAGGTTCTTCATCTTCCGTGCTGTACTGAGCAGGGGCAACTCCTTTTGAAGTCATCGATTTAGCTGGAGCGCCCTGAACCTTGGATAAGGCGGCGGCTCTGCGCGTGGCGGCATCTGGTTGAGGTGCTGAAGTTTCCTGTTCGGTGGAATAAGTTTGAGGTTTGGCGGCGCTGCCGGAAGGATTGTGTTTTTTAACAACTGTTACCTGTCCGAAGATTTGAAATGCCGCAAAGACGAAAAATGTGATGAGGAGCGTTTGCTTTTGAGTAGTCATGTTGAAATGGAGGTATTCGGGTTTTATTAAAAGCGAATGACGAATATAGTTAACGCAGCGTAGTTTTGAATGTAACCTGTCATACTGAGCGCTGTTAATCAACGCTTTAGCCGAAGGCTGTTTTCATAACCAAACAGCGCGAAGTATAAGAGCAATTCCCTTGCCAATTTGCATCTGCAAAGTTACGATAAAAGGTTAAAACGATGATTTTATTGTGTAAAGCCCGGAACTGCTATGGAAGTTCACGGGAAAACCAACTAAAACATTCATATATTTGTTGGCTAATCCTTCACTGAAATACATGATAACCGCCCAGGAATTAGATCGATTACAAGCCCGGCTCCGCCAAATGTTGCCAGATTTAGGCATCAGTAGCGTGTTGAACGAACTCAAACAAATTCTTCCGGAGCAAACCATAAAATTCACCTCCGTTTTTCAACTGGAAACGAGGTTGAACAGCATAAACAAAGACCGCATCCGGGGAATTTTGACCCAGGAAGACCTGGATGTTGCCTACAACAAAATTTCCTCCGACCTTTTTGAGCTCATCGACGGCCTCAGCATCGACGATTTTGATATTCATACTGCCCAAAGCAGCGTAGCTGATAAAGAAGGCAGCATCCTATACCGAATTCCCAAAAAAATGGAAGTGGAGGAGGAATATCGATGTATTGTCAGGCTTGCCTTTGATATGGATACGGTGGTCAAAAACATAGAATTGACGCCGGATACCGTGGTGAAGGATGTGCGTGTTTCCGAAGTAATGGAAGTTGAATTGATCGATCCAGGCGCTACGCCGCGCTTTGCGATTCGAAAACTGAATTCCGTTGAGCAGTTTCTGGAAAAGCATGAATTTACGGAATGGGTCTTTTTCGTTCAGCCATTGATGACCGGGGAGTATCCGCTTGTATTGAAAGTGGCTGTGAAAGAACTGATCAACGATAAGGAACGTATCCGTGAAATTGTGTTGGAAGAAACCGTGCTTGTGGTTGCCGAACCTGCGCCTGATGACGACAAACAAACGTTTTTAAATGCCGGATATTCCATTTCCTGTGGAAATGCACGCGGCTCAGGCGCCCCGGAAAGTGTTCCCCCGGCTGCTTCAAAACCGAAAGCCGGTTTGTTGTTGTTAATTGGCCTGATCGTTGGTACTGGCATGCTGGCTACCGGAATTTATTTAGGCTGGTTTTCCGGTTTGTTACCTCAGACTGATCAGACAGAGGATGACCGCCGTTTTTGGGAAAAAATGTATCAAACGCACACCCGAAGCAGTTTTGAAAGTTACCTGCTTGCTTACCCGGGCGGCTTGTTCAAGGACGAAGCAAGACGTAAAATTGACAGTTTGATCCGGATTGAAAAGCAACATATTGAACCGGTGGTCGAGCCACTGCCTGACGTTCAGATACCGGAGCCGGAACCCGATCAAAAGCCAACTTCATCCGCCACGCCTAAACCCAAACCAAAACCGAAGCCCAAACTCACTCCTATTCCAAATCAAACGCCAGCTCCTTCTAAACCGACCGAAGCCCCGGCGCAGAAGCCCTCTGATACTAAGCCTGTGGAAAAGCCTGAGCCACCGGTTGAACAGCCGAAAAGAAACAGAAAATCAGGGTTTGAGATGGTGCGCGTTGCCGGCGGAAAATACACGTCCAAAGTGGAGGCCTGCACGGGCAACACCTTGGAAATCAAAGATTTCAGACTTGGAAAGTACGAAATAACCCAAGGTGACTGGAAAGAAATCATGGGTACACGCCCGGCATATCACAGCAATTGTGATGAGTGCCCGGTAGAAAAAGTATCTTGGGATGACATCCAGCGGTTTATCAAAATTGCCTCCCAGAAACACAAGAAAAAATACAGACTGCCTTATGAAATTGAGTGGGAATATGCCGCTCGTGGCGGTCAAAGCAGTCGGGGCATGAAATACGCCGGAGGCAACGATCCCAACCAGGTAGCTTGGTTCAATATCATTCAGGAAAAAACACGCGAGGTGGGCACCAAACGCCCGAATGAGTTAGGCATATTTGACTTGTCTGGCAACGTCTGGGAATGGTGCGAAGGCCCCTACCCTGCTTATTTGCCGTGCAAACCTGTGGAAAACGAAAAAAAGGCCCTGCGTGGCGGTTCCTGGGCCGACGGTAGATCTGATGTAACTATCACTGCAAGACGCAGAGAAAAACCAAAGTATGCTGACCGCAGAAGCGGTTTTCGTCTGTTGGAGGAATAGGGTCTATTTTGCAAGCCGGTAATAGGTTAGTGTGAGAAACAATGCCTGTTGTTTCAGGTTGCCGTCGTATTCAAACATATTGGCATTTACACCTGTTGGGGCCATGTTGAATAGGCCATGGTCATATGCGATACTCAACCTGAATGTCTTGAGGGCATATCCAATTTCTCCCCGAAAGCCATAGTCCATCCTTTTCAAATTTTGCTGTTCCGGATTTGTACCAAATACAACCTGGCCATCGGTGGTCACGGTATTGAAAACAATGTTGTTGTCATAATAACGCTCCTCTGTTTCCCAATTTCCCCATAAACAAGCGCCCCAATAACCTCCCAAGCCAAAAAACATCTGTCTTTTGCGATAATAACAAGTAACCGGTATTTGAAGGTAGTTTAATCGTACCCGAACTTCATTTTCACTTTTAGGAAGATAGTTCAATACCGTGTTGCTGTACCTTGGCGTGAGCTGAATACCGGTAGAAAATACAAATTCCTTAGTCAGATCGAACTCCATCACTGCGCCAAGTAACAAGGATGGCCTGAATGCGGGTGTGCGGTTGTATGCTAAACCGGCGTACGGCACCTGGTCGTCGGGAATGGCATCAAAGCTGCTGAAATGGAGGTTGGAAATTCCGACGCCCGCTTTTATTCCAAAGCGAAAAAACTGGGCATTCAAGTGGTTGGCGTACACAAGAAGTGCACAAATAGTTAAAATTCGAAGTGTTTGTTTCATATGGCGGATTTTGGGCATAAATATATTTGATTAAACGGCAAATTGGAAATGGGAAAATGTAAAATGTAAAGGGCGCACCTTTTTACATTTTACATTTTCCCATTTAATTTTTACATTTTAACACCCATCAGTCTCTGGTATGTTTAATCTCGGCGCCTCCGTCGACTCGCACATTGTTAGTGGCATCGCCAATTATTGTGGCATTGTGTTTGACGTATACCCTTGCTTTTGAGCCATCGGAAGCTGAAATAACGGCATCATTCGCACGCCAGTTTGCCGCTTCCAGGGTAGCTCCGTCTGTCAGGTTCACATCCATATCGTCGCCTTCGCCAGTCAGATCAAGTGATGATTTTCCGGATAAAACGATGTCCAGATGGTCCCTGACATCGAGGTATGCTTTGATTTTACTGCCTTCACGGGCAGTAATAGAGGCTTGACCTTCATCGAAGCCCCGTATCACGATTTCATCCGTTTTTAAGGCGTACAATGAGGTAAATACAGGCGTTTCAATAATTACCCGCACAGCGCCGTTGGTAATTTTGCCATTGGTAGTGAACGTGATTTTTTCGCCGGTGGTTACCGATTCCACTAATTTGGAGTCACCTTCAATCCGTACCCGGAATTCGTCGCCTTTCATGATTTCCGCCTTTAAATCGCCTTCCAGGATAAAGCGTTCGTAATGCCTTTCACTGCGATAATTTCTATCTCCCAAATGTGGGCATTCTGTGCAAACCAGTCCCTGGCGGGTCATCTGAAACACTTGATTTGGCCTGCGGGAAATATAGTTACCGTCGTTATCGTCAGCATATTCATCCATCTCCGCACCGGCGCGATAGTAAATGTTGTTGTCAAACACAATGTACTTACCATCCGGTACGCCGATGTACACTTTGATATATTGACCTTTCCACTTTTTACCTTTCTGGATCGCATATCCTGTTGGAACACGCAGTTTGTTATCGGCAGTTTCAATGGAAAAGAGGGTTTGGTTAGCATTCTCCAGTGCATCTTCTCTGGATCTGCCGCGTGAGGTAACCGACTGTGTGCATTCAAATTTACCTGAATTGCTTCTCCGAACGCGGATATCGATGTTTTCATTCATTTCCAATTCCCAACCGTCAATGAAAATTTTAGAATCACGGAAATTCTCGGTATAGTCATTATCAATGCGAATTCCTTCAATTCTGATGGTATCAGAGGTGATACCGCTCAAGTCAATATTTTTACTTAATGTGCTACTGCGACGATACTCACGTGCAGCAATGGATGAAAGCGCAAAGGCTGAAACCAGGTTAATCACCCAAAAGAACGTCATACTGGCGCCGGCCCACGAAGGAGTTCTGGTTTTGAACAGTAAACGGGAAAAAAACATGGCCAAACCTGCCAACGGTAATCCGATCAAAAAAAACAGGTTGGCAAAACCCAGCCAGGTTACCCAGCCGGAAAATGGACTGAAGTAATCAACATACGGAGCAGCCGTGATGAGCGCCCAAATACCGGTAATCCAGGCGCCGCCGAATCCAAGGAACAATCCAATTGCGATCAATATTGCGATAATTCCAGCGAATTTCACGATGAATCGGATCATAAAAGCAAATATCTGACCGATCGCTGTGACGCCGGTATTGACGACATTTTGAGCGTTATTGGCTGCTTTTTTTCCAGAATCTGATCCAATGTCATTCACTTTTTTGCCGATCCGGTCAAATCCTTCCTCTACCTCCTTGGCTATATTGTCCACATTGATTGGTTCGCCCCGCATCGCGAGCCGATCGGCTGCTGATTTTGCCGGCGGCACTAAAATCCACATGAGGATGTATGCCGGCAACCAGAAACCGAAAGAGGCAAATGCCAGAAATACGAAAATCAAACGCATCCACACGGGGTCGGTCATACCGAAATAGGCAGTCAATCCGGAACAAACGCCACCGACCACCGCGTCTTCTTCATCGCGGTACAATCTTTTACCGGTTCGAATGGAGCGTGTGCTTGCACCCGACTTTGCATGGGTGTTTTTGCTAGACGAAGTTGTTTCATCGGAACCGAAATCTTCCGGTTTACCCATGATATTTACAGCAGCTTCAACATCCGGTAACATGACTATGGTGCGGCTCCCCATACTTCCAGTAATGATTTCACCTAGTCGAGCTTCAATATCTTCCAGGATTTCATCCCTGCCTTCACTTTCGCTGAATCGCCTGCGAATGTTGTCGAGGTATGCCTGAAGATATTCGTAGGCATCGTCGTCTATTGTGATGGCGTAGCCGCCTAAATTTATATTAAGAATCTTGTTCATTGTTGTTGATGTTAGTGGTTGGTTATCGGTTTTCGTGGTTTTCAGTATCAAAATTCTTCAGAGGCATTTGCTGTCGGCTCCGTTTTGGGCTTTGCCTTTTTTGCTTTTTTACCTTCTGGTTTGTTTACTGTTTGATTAACTGAACTTACCAATTGATTCCAACTTGTGGATAAAGCTTCCAAAAAATTGGCGCCTATTTCCGTGATTTTGAAGTATTTACGAGGCGGCCCTGCATTGCTTTCGCGCCAGGAATAATCCAATAATCCTTCATTTTTCAGTCTCGTCAGAAGCGGATATAAAGTACCTTCCACTACAATCAGATCGTTGGCTTTAAGCCTTTCAATGATGTCGCTTGGGTACACTTCATCCTCCTCGATGATGGCCAGGATGCACATTTCCAGCACCCCTTTGCGCATTTGCGCTTTTGCATTTTCTATATCCATGATCGGTTGTGATGTTATTTTGTGATTTAAAACCTGTTAAATCCTACCATTTTTAGGAACAGGGTTTCAAGAAAAAATACGATGACCAGCAAACCCAATGAAATGGCAAATTGAATCATTTTTGCCCTTGATGGAATATACGGTCTGGTTGCTTTCTGAGTTAATTGCGCCCAAACGGTTTGTACTTGTTTCCAGTTTAATCCCACAATCAATAAAAGCAGGCTGAAATAAAATATGGCGCTCACAATGGCATCCCCTACCCCAAATTCAAAATCTACTACGATAATGTTTAAAAGGATTCCCAACAGCAACACTGCGCCCAATAATTTCGTACGATCCCAGAGTAGCATCACCGCGCCAATTAATTGTGCCAACCCGATGAACACAATGTAAAATTTGGAATAGCCAAAAAATGTCCAGGCAAGCTCAAAACCACTCAGTTGGTCCACTGTTTTTTGAGTAATCGCTTCTGGCAAATGGCCTTTCCTGTAAAATTGTCCGCCTGTGATTTTTCCAATTGCGTAAAGATTCAACATTGCGAACACATACCATCGGGCAGTTAATTCAACGATTCTTTTCCAATTTATCATGATGATCCATTTGTTGTGCGGTATCTGAAGGCGGAAGTTCCTGAGGTTGTACAAACCTGGGTGAAATCGTTATGACGCTTGGTGATAGCGCCGGCAGTTTGAACAAACCAAACGGCTCGCTTTGTGCTTTGGCATCATTGGCAGAATACAAAAGCAAGGCCGTTGATGCCAATACGGCAAGCATGAAGATGGGTTTCATTTTTGTTTGCATAGCTTAATAATTGTGTTGCCCCTTATTGGCATGACAAAGATAAGGGCAAAAGACGGTACTATGCAAGACATAGAACTAAATTTTACCGAGTACTTTTTTATAAATTTTTTTAAAGGATTAATAATCAAACAATTACAAAAAAATAATTTTCAAAATAAATTTTACTTTTTACCCAAAAGGTCAGTTTTCGCACAAAAAAAAGGCCGCCATGTACATTTTCGGTAGAAACCTACTTGTACATGACGGCCCTTAAAAGATCCTCTAAACGTACACCCTTACTGGGTGATGCTTACTTCGATTGAATCATCGTCTTCGTTGCTGCGTCCGTAGCAGTTTCCAACGTGTAGTACAACACGCCGGTGGTGTTGATCAGAGCGCGATCCAGGCTGATAGCGTTATAGCCTTTAGCGAAGTCGCCTTTCTGAGTGTACACCAAGCGGCCCGTTTCGTCGTATACGCTCAACGTAGCTGTTGTTGCCTCTGGCAAGTGGAAGCCGATGAACGTTTTGTTCACGAATGGGTTTGGCTGGTTCTGGTACAGTTCGAAGCCTACACCGCTGATTGTCGATCCATCCTTTGAATTGAAGCGTAAAGCAACATCCAAACGATCAGCATTCAAGTTGTAACCTTCCGCTTTCGTGATGCGGCTGGATACGCCAAGCATTTCGCTCAACTTACCGGCTTTCTCAGCGCGGAACTTAACGGTGAATGTTTCAGAACCATCTACCGATACCGTCAAAGCGTCTGCGAATACACCGAAGTTGTTGTCGCTTACTTTTTCGCTGGATACAATACCAACTGCAGCCAAGCCGTTGAGATTCAACGTCATCTGGTAGCCTTGTACTTTCTCAGAGGCCGTGAATGTTACGTCGAACACTTCGCCTGCTTTCACATCGCGGTCGTCAACATCCATCATCAAGGTGCCCGTTGTGCGGTCGTCGGCTTGCATCAGGCTATTTGAAATAGCGGTGTTATTCACGTCGCCAATCTTAACGCCAACAAAATCATTGTCGAATGAATTTGCCAATGCATTTGCCAGCGGAATGTTTTCCTGCAATTGATCCATAAACGGATTGGCAGGATTCGTAAACACCTGATCCTTGGCTATAAAACGCCAGCTGGTGTTGTTCGGAAGCTCGGTATAAATACCCAGAATCAACTTACGAAGTTCAACGATGTCGAACGTGGTGATCGAGTTAGACTTGTTAGCGTCGGCTGCGATCATTTTGTACGGAGTGCCCAATGGCTCGATACCAAGAATGTGCTTGGAAATCAACACAAGGTCATAGGTCGTCAAACCATTCAATGGGTTATCATCGCGAACTGGCGACAACACGAAATTCGATGCCACCGGTACCATGTTTGTAAAGGCATAATAACCTTGATCGTCCGTCATGGCTTCATAAGAGTAAGCAAATGGCGGAGCAAACTGTGAAGTACCGTCAATAAATACATGAGCTTCTTCAACGCCGACCTGGATTTCCGTTTTCAAGAAACCTGAAACGGTTACAAGATTGTCGACCCCGCAGTTGCCTGCATTGTCTTGTACGATTACGTAGGTTTCGCAGTAGTCTGCATTGCCCGCAAGGTCAATTGCCCACAGTTCAACACACTGAGTACCCAGTTCGTCGCACGTGAAGTTCACGTTCGTGATCGGGTTGCCCATCATATCAACCGGGAAGCCTGTGCCGGTGCCACACTTGCGGATACCGATCTTGATCCATGGAGTCAACGTGCAGTTGTCTTCAGTGTATTGCAAGAAGTCGGATGCCCACAGCGTGATCATGCCCGTTGGCATAATGTTTACGCTCAAGCCGTTCAAGCACACAACTGTTGGTGCTTTGCAGTCGCGAACGATGATCGTGTATTCGCAGATCGTTTCGTTGCCGCAACCATCCGTTACAAACCACTTGATCTTG